>CAZXHP010000165.1:0-8156 GCA_964639655.1 uncultured Mariniphaga sp. | reverse complement strand
GAAGGAGCGACAGCAACCGATACCTTCCAGCTCTGTGTTGACGGCTACCCGGTTAGTTCCAGACAGATTACCGCCGGGGAATTCAGTGTGAAGATGTACCCGAACCCAGCCAGAGACTGGGTAAAACTTGAAGTTAAAAATGCCGGACCGGGAACTGCTGAAGTAACTGTTTATACAATAACCGGACAGCAGATTTTCCGCCGCAATTTCACAGATAACCAAAACATTTCATTTAATATGGAAAATCAGGTTTCAGGAATGTACTTTGTTAAGCTGAATGTTGAAGGAAAAGAAGCAGTTAAAAAACTGGTGCTCGACAGAAAATAAAAATAAATAACAAAAAGCTCCGAAAAAAGGGATAGCCATCTGTGGTCGTCCCTTTTTTCTTTTCAATTATTTAATTGTCGCCATCAAAATTTACCGTAGCACAACCAGACCCGGTGAACCATTTTCCCAAAAAAATATCTGTAATGCTCAAATTTTAATCTATTTCGTTTAGTGAAAATTTAAATGACATCAATGTTCTGCGCTATATCGAGATAAATCAAATCCACACCCATACAATAATCACAGTGCCGGCTTCGCTGCTTTTCAGTCCGATGGTGCGACAATACAATTGAAAATCTAAAAACAGGCAAAGGATACATGGTTAATGTTTCGGATAATTGCACGCTCACTATAAACTAAACGACCATTATTTCTGAATCAGTTTAAAACACAGCAGGCTCCAAAAGAAAGAAACGAGACACAAATCAATCCAGGCTTTTGAGAACAAACAGATTACGTAGGAATAACGGAAAGTTTTGACAGACCAAAATTCCTGTTTTGTCGGCCTTTTGTTTTTCAATAACGGGGCAGGTAGTCCCATTTTGAAACTGCAACCCCATTTTGAAGAAGCCATAACGTCAAATCTGTTAGCCATTTACTCCAAATGGTATGTTAGTTGTTTTCCTTTTCAACCTTTTAGAATGATACTCCGACAGGTGTTATGAAAAATGAATTGTAACAATCAGATGAATTCTGAAATCAATTTGAAACTTGCAAGGGGAAGTGGTGATAAACATACAAATTTACTAAAAACTTTTTTTTAACTTAAAAAAACGTGCTACATGAAAAAACTTTGGACGCATTCAGGTTTTGTTGCATTGACAATGGTGCTGATAACAATCCTACCGGTGAGTTATAAAACAACGGCACAACCCTATGAAAAATTTGTCCGGCAAAACAGGAAGCGGGAAATTTTAGTTCAGGTTGAAAAAGAAGTAATCGGACTGAGAAATGCTGAATTACAGAAGCAGTTGAACACAGAAAATGCTCCGTCAACATCCACAAAGTCTTCTGAAATAAAAGAGATTCCGGCGATGGCTGCCGTTAGCGAAAGTGATTCGATGCTATTGGTCAACTTTTACAACGCAACCGGCGGGCCCGAATGGACAAACAACACAAACTGGCTTGCAGCCCCAATAAATACATGGTATGGTGTTACTGTTGAAAACGATATGGTAACCGAGTTAAGAATGAAAAAAAACAACCTTTCGGGAAACATTCCTCCGGAACTCGGGCAACTAACATCACTTCAGTATCTGGAACTGGATACCAACCGGTTAACCGGATCTATACCCACTGAACTGGGTAATCTTACGGAATTGGAATACCTGTATTTGAGCGGAAATCGATTAACCGGAACTATACCGGTAGAGTTGCTCCAACTTACCAACCTCATTTTATTGTATTTAAGCGACAACCAGCTTATCGGAACCATTCCCGACGGTATCGAACAGCTTTCAGGATTAAGATGGCTCAATTTAGGCCATAACCAGTTTTCGGGATCAATTCCGGCAGAAACAGGACAACTTTCTTTGCTTCAGTTTCTGAATTTGGAACACAATCAGTTTTTCGATACCATTCCGTTTTCGTTGGGGCAATTATCCAATCTCAGGTGGCTGGTTTTGAGCGAAAATCAACTAAGTGGTAAAGTTCCTGTTGAATTGGCCAATCTGTCAAACCTCGAACAGCTGTACCTCGATGCCAACCAGTTAAGTGACACCATCCCGTCAGAGCTGGGCCAGTTAATCAATTTGCGTTGGCTGAATCTGGGCCAAAACCAGCTGACGGGTGCTATTCCCGGTGAACTGGAACAACTGACAAACCTGAGCCTCCTGTACTTAAATGAAAACCAGCTGACGGGTCCTATTCCTGTAGAAATCGGTCAATTACCGGAACTCAGATGGATGAATTTTAGTCAAAATCAGCTGACCGGAGACATTCCTGAAGAAATATGGCAACTTACCAATCTCGATCTGATTTACCTGAACACAAACCAGTTAACAGGTACGCTGCCGGGCGTTATAGGTCAGATATCAGGCATGGAGTGGATTGATCTAAGCGAAAATCAAATAGCGGGGGCTGTTCCTGATGAAATTAACCTGCTGAGTAACCTGCAGATTCTGGACTTAAACTCCAACCAGTTCAGCTCCCTTCCTGAAATTAACTTACAAGACAGCTTAAATTATGTCGATGTTTCCAACAACCTCCTTTCATTTGAGGACCTGGAGTACAATATGGATTTAGGACTGTCTATCGACTTTTTTTATGTTCCCCAGGACAGCATCGGCGCCAGCCAGACAATAGCGAAAAAACCTGGCGCCAGCATTAGTTTTGCTGCACCTACAGGTGGCGAACACAACAACTATCAGTGGTACAAAAATGATATGTTGCTGAACGATCAGACTGCATCGGTTCTATTTATTGATAATCTGGCTTACGAAGATTCCGGAAAATATTATTGTGTTGTAACCAATGATATTGTAACGGGATTAACTCTAACCAGCAGGCCTTTGCTGTTAAACGTGGATGAAAACGCAGAAACCTGCCAAAAACTATTCTTTACGGAAGGCTGGCAAATCTTTTCGGCGCCTGTGCTACCCGATTCTGCCGACCTAAAATTCCTGTTTCAGGCTCTTATCGATAATTCAACCGTGATGAAAATTCAGGACGAAAATGGAGATGCCCTCGAAAACACGGGTTCTTTTGGCGGCTGGAGAAATAACATTGGCGACATTAATCCCGGAGAGGGTTATCTTTTAAAAGCAGGCATTTCAGACTCCATCGAAATTTGCGGCAGTTCAGTTGATTATCCCTATTCTATTCCGTTAAAAACCGGTTGGAACATCATTGGCTTTCCTCTGTCAGCCGTTGTTGATGCAATGGAAGTAATTCAGCCACTAATTGACAACGAGAGTCTTGAAAAGGTTCAGAGCGAAACGGGTGACGCTATTGAAAACCTCGAATCTTTTGGAGGATGGAGAAACCGAATCGGTAATTTTGTTCCGGGGAAAGGGTATAAAATAAAACTTTCAAAAGCTGATACCATCCGGATTCAGGCAGATTATGAAAAAACTGTTGTTTTTCTATCCCCACCTGCTCCTTTAAACCATTTTAAACCGGCCTTTTTCGGCAATGGCGTCGATCACATGAACATTAACATCGGCCATCTTCCCGTAAACTTCTTCAAGCCGGGAGACGAACTGGCTGTTTATGACGGAGAAGTGTGCGCGGGCGCTGTTACTTTAACGCCTGACCATTTGAACAACAATGTAGTTAGTATTGCAGTTTCGGCTTCCGATGAGTTCGGTATGCCCGGATTTAAAGCAGGAAATCCTGTTGTCCTGAAACTTTGGAGTTCTGCTGAAAACGAAGAGGTTGATTTAAATCCTGAACTCCTGAAGGGAACTTCAATTTTTGCAAAACACGAATCAACCCTGATGAGCCTCGAAAAATATGCTTTAACCGGGTTCGATGACGAATTCGATTATGAAAAAACAGAAATAAACTGTTATCCCAATCCGTTTAGCGATGAGATAATCCTCGAAATTCGCCTCGCTAAAGATTCGGAAGTACAGGTGAGGATTTATAACCAACCGGGACAACAAATCAAAACACTTTCGAACAGGCAGCATTTGTCCCCGGGCACTCATCGTTTTACCTGGAACGGAAGGAATCGCAGCAATCAAAAAGTACCTTCCGGCATTTACTTTGTGGAGTTCACAACTGCTGAATTTCAGCAATTCAAAAAAATTGTTCTTTCGAACCGTTAAAAAAAACGGAGGTTGCCTGATTTGAACAGGTAACCTCCGTTTTGCTTTTGTTTTTTTGAAAGCCTATTGCAGTTTTAAATATGCCTGTTTTATTTCGTCGTACGTTTCGTCGCTTATGCGGAACAGTGGTGTCCGCAGCTCGTTTTGAATGGTTCCCTGCATGTGCAGCAATGCTTTAATTCCACCGGGATTACCCTCTTTAAAAAGCAACTTAAAAAGGTCAATCAGCTCGAAATGCAATTCGCGGGCCTCATCGTATTTTCCTTCCAGGGCCAGATGAACCAGGCTGCTGAGATGTCTGGGTAGTGCATTGGCAATCACCGATATAACTCCAATTCCACCAACTGAAACAATAGGCAGCGCCAGTACATCGTCGCCCGAAATTACAGCAAAATGGTCGGGCGCATACTTATTGATGCGTGTAATTTGTGAAAGAATTCCCGAGGCCTCTTTTACTGCTACTATTTTTTCCGAAGCTTCGGCCAGGCGCACCGCCGTTTCGTATTCCAGGTTTACTCCGGTGCGCGACGGCACGTTATACAAAATAATGGGAACCGGCGACGCTTGTGCAATGGCGGAATAGTGCCTGAACATCCCTTCCTGCGAGGGTTTGTTGTAGTAAGGCGTAACAATAAGCAGCCCGGCAATACCACTAAAATCAAATTTTCCGATCTGTTTGATAATTTTCCGCGTGTCATTTCCGCCCATTCCCACAACTACCGGAAGCCCGGCTGAATTGTTCTTCACAAACTTCACAACTTCCTTTTTTTCTTCTCCCGACAAGGTTGGTGTTTCTGCTGTAGTTCCAAGTGCCACCAAATAATCCATTCCCCCTTTAACCTGGCTGTCGATTACTTTCCCCAGTGCATCGAAATCAATTTTATTTTCTTCGGAAAAAGGCGTAACCAAAGCCACACCTGCCCCTTTAAACGGATGATTCATATTTATTTTTTTTTATTGAGTTGCCCAAGATAAAAAATTTGTTGTCTGGCAAGGTAAAAAGCATCGGGTTTTCCTTTGATGTTAATATTCAGGTCAAAAAAGTTCCGTTCTTTAGGCGACCAGCCAATTTTGAACCGTGCTTTGCTCAAAGCTGTGACATAATCGAACAGGAGTGTCTGATTTAACGCGATATTCAGCAATAAATCAAATTCAGTGTTGATAAAATCGTCAACAGGCCCCGGTTTTGGCAGCCCATACCAGTTCAGATCTTTAGGAGTAAGAATATTGGTACCGGTTTGGGCGATGGCATTTTCGTGGTAAATGCATAAATTTCTGAATATTACCTGCGAATGGGAGAAATGATCATGCAGAAACTGAAATGCTTTTTTCTCCGAAGGTTCCCACAACACACCCACTTTCCTGACAGATTCAGGATTCGGTAGCTCCACCCGTCGCTTCAAAATCGCGATTTTTTTGTGAAGTTTCCGTTTTGCATATTTTTCTATCAGCTTCATTCGTAGTGGCGCAAAGGTAATGAAATGTAAAAAAGAATCGCTAATCGCCCAGCATCTTCAAAAATTCTTCTTCTGAAATGATGGGGATACCGAGGTTTTGAGCCTTTTCGAGTTTGCTGGGCCCCATATTCTCTCCGGCCAGCACATAATTTGTTTTTTTCGAAATGGAACCCACATTTTTGCCGCCGTTCTGCTCAATCAGTTGTTTTAACTCATCGCGCGAATGTTTTTCAAAAGTACCGGAAATTACGATACTCAGCCCCTTCAGTTTTTCAGTACGGTTGTTTAGCATTTCTTCACTTAGCTGGAATTGAAGACCCTGTTTTTTCAGAAATTCAATCATTTCGAGGTGGGCAGGCTTCGAAAAGAAGTCCAGAATACTTTCGGCAATCCGGTCGCCAATTTCATCAATTTCGGTCAATTCTTCCCTGGTTTTTTGCCGGAGATTATCGATGGAGTGAACCACTTTGGCCAGTTTTTTAGCCACTGTTTCTCCAACGTAGCGAATTCCCAAAGCGAAAAGCACCCGTTCAAACGGCGCTTTTTTCGATTCTTCCAGTCCGTCGAGAATACGTTGTGCCGATTTTTCACCCATCCGTTCCAACCCGGAAAGTTGTTCCTTTTTCAGCAGGTAAAGGTCGGCAATACTTTTGGCCAGGCCCTGATTGTAGAGCAGTTCGATGGTTTCCTGTCCCAGCCCGTCGATGTCCATCGCTTTCCGGCTCACAAAATGTTCCATTTTTCCTTTAATCTGCGGCGGACAACCGGTTTCGTTGGGACAGTAATGGGCAGCTTCTCCTTCATTGCGCACCAGCAGTGTTCCGCACTCCGGACAAATATCAATAAATTCAACCGGCAATGCCATGGGGTGTCTTTTTTCTGCATCCACCCCAGTAATTTTCGGAATAATTTCTCCGCCCTTTTCCACAAAAACGGTATCGTTTAAATGCAAATCGAGGTTTTTAATAATATCGGCATTGTGCAGCGATGCTCGTTTTACAACGGTTCCGGCAATCTGAACCGGTTCGAGGTTGGCCACCGGAGTAACGGCGCCGGTGCGTCCAACCTGGTATGAAACCGATTTTAGAATAGTGGCCGCACTTTCTGCTTTAAACTTGTAGGCAACTGCCCAGCGCGGCGATTTGGCCGTAAATCCCAGTTCCTCCTGCAAATTCCGCGAATTTACTTTTATTACCACGCCGTCGGTTGCTACCGGAACTTTGTGACGCTCCAAATCCCATTTGTGCAGGTATTTAAAAACCTCATCCAAATTTCGGCAAATCCGGGTAGCGTCTGAAATTTTGAAACCCCATTCGGCGGCTTTTTTCAGGTTTTCGTAATGCCCGTCGGCAGGCAGATTGTCGCCCATTAGCGAATAAAAATACGCATCCAGTTTGCGCGAAGCCACAATAGAAGGATCCAGCATTTTGAGTGTGCCGGCGGCAGTATTTCTCGGATTGGCGAGGAGTGGCTCGCCCGCCTCTTCCCGCTGCTTGTTCAGTTCTTCAAAAACATGGAAAGGCATCACAATTTCGCCCCTGATTTCGAAGCTTTCGGGATAACCGCTTCCGCGCAAGGTTAACGGGATGGAGCGGATAGTGCGCGCGTTAACGGTAACATCGTCGCCTTTTACGCCATCGCCGCGGGTGACTGCCCGCACGAGGTTTCCATTTTCATAAAGCAGGCTGATGGAAGAACCGTCGAATTTCAGTTCACAAACGTATTCAAAATCTTCCCCAATGAGCTTCTTAATGCGGTTGTCGAAATCCCGGATTTCCCCTTCGGAATAAGCATTGCTGAGCGACAACATGGGATAACGATGTTCCACCTGTTCAAACGCTTTGCTGATGTCGCTCCCCACCCGCTGTGTTGGCGAATACGGGTCGAAAAATTCAGGAAACTCGGCTTCCAGCTTTTCCAGTTCTCGCAGTTTCATGTCGAAATCGTAATCGCTGATTTCGGGTTGCGCCAGTACGTAGTATTTGTAATTGTGGTCTTCCAGCTCCTTTCGAAGTTCGGCTATTTTCCGGTAAGCTTTCTCTCGCTCCATTTGTATGTTTTTAATTCGAATTTTATTGAAAAATAAATAAAGGTAAAAATACGGAAGATTTTTTTTTCGGATTAAACAATTTTGGATTGAATTTCTTTTTATTAAAAGAAGACAATAGATATTTAGACACAAGTAGCAAGAAAGAGAAACACAAGACAGAACGACACAAAACATAAATCCTGATTCTCACAGTCTTGATACTTGATACTAAAAGTCTTGATACTTAATACTATTATTTATGGCATTTACATTAGAAATTGGAGACAAAGCAAAAAATTTTAACCTGCCTGCCACCGACGGAAATACCTATTCGCTAAACAGTTTTAAGGACGCAAAATACCTCGTGGTGTTTTTCACCTGCAACCATTGTCCGTATGTGATTGGGAGTGATGAAGTGACTCGTCGGACCGCGGAAAAGTTTAAATCAAAGGGAGTGGAATTTGTCGGAATCAATTCGAATAGCGCCAACACCTATCCCGAAGACGATTTCGACCACATGAAAAAGCGTATGGAAGAATTTAAATTCCCGTGGAAATATCTGCGCGACGAATC
>CAZXHP010000164.1:0-8225 GCA_964639655.1 uncultured Mariniphaga sp. | reverse complement strand
TAGGCAATATTCATTTTTTCGCCGTGCCCGAAATAACCCAGTACAATGCCTGTTACAATCAACAAAAAGCCAACTACCCCTACAATTAATGAAAAACTGAAACTCAGAAACGAATGGCGTTTTACTTCATCGTAGTACTCCTCCAAACGCGTAACATTTAATTCAATCAACTTATTGATATAATCCACCGGTGCCTCCGTCTCGGAAAAACCCAGTAAAAGGTCTATCTTATTTTCGTTTTGCTGAATTTTCTTTTTACTGGTAACCGCCTCAAAATGTGCATAAATACCAAAAAAGATTAAAAACAGTACTATAATCCATAAAACCACGAGCAGCCAAAGAGGAAGTCGCAAAACATTTAAATGGTGCAACACTACAAATGCCAGGGGGAATATTGTAAATAACACACAACCAATTACCTGGTTTCTCAGATCATCCCGCCTAACCTTTATTCTCTCGTTTTCACCCTCTAAACTCTGCACTTTATAGCCCTGCAGCGCCGTTTGTCCTCCCAAATAATCTTTCATACATTGCTCGTTTTATTCTTGAAATTCAACAGTTGCCTGCAAACCAATAATCTGTTTGCAATTTACGGCATTCAATGATTAAAAGCAATATGCTGTTTAAAGGGATATTTTTTTGAAACGGGTATAAACTTTCGGGATATATTCCGGATTTGTACGCCCGGGTAAAAGCAACAAGCACTAATACAAAAATTTTTCAATTCTGTCCGTATTTGCGCGTGAACCCTTCAATATCGTCTTTGTTTTTGAATGAAAAAAGGGAACCCTGCCGGATCCCCTTTATTATTGCTTTTTAGTCTTGGCTCAATCACATCTCTGCGCTCAAATTCCATAGTGTTGTACACTATTACAATGACTCGCCTACAACGACTCGCCAAAATCCTTTTTGAATTTGGCCATGAGTTTTTCGGGCCAGTCGGTTTTGGCTTTTAGCCGGCCCATAAAGAAACGCAGTAGCCGCGGTTCTTCAATCCATTCCAGTCCGCCCACCATGTTGCGGTTATCGTAAAGCCATTTCACCCTGTCGATTACAAATTTGGTTTGCGAAAGGGTAAATACGCGCCGCGGGAAAGCCAGACGCAGCAGTTCCACATCAGCCAGGATGTCGTCGCCATTTTCGTCGCGGACGCTGGAGATAGTTCCCCGCTCCATTCCCCGGATACCGGAAATGATAAACAACGCAGAAGCCAGGGCACCTGCCGGGTATTCCTGCTGCGGAATGTGTGATAGAAATCCTTTGGCATCGATATGACAGCCCAATGCTCCCGGAGGCGTAATAACCGGAATGCCTGCTGCATCGAGTTGATTTACGGCATAGGCAATAAACGATGGTGACTGGCTGATTACGGTTTCGTCGCAGGTTTCGATAATACCAACAGCCATAGCTTCAATTTCGCGAACCGACATACCGCCGTAGGTCAGGAATCCTTCGTAAAGTACCAGTAAATCGCGCATTTTCATGTACAGGTCTTTGCTATCGGTTACAATTCCGCCTCCACGGGTAGAACTTACTTTCCGGCTCGAAAAATATATCAAATCGGCATAGCTGCACATTTCACGGAGAATTTCTTTTATCTCAGCATTTTTAAATTCTTCTTCGCGTTGTTTGATAAAGTAAGCGTTTTCGCCTATCAGGCTGGCATCCAGCACCATCATGGTTCCGTTTTCTTCACATATTTTTTTTACATCGCGCATGTTTTGCATAGAAAACGGCTGCCCTCCAATAAGGTTGGTCGAGGCCTCCATACGCACAAATGCCACCTTTTCTTTTCCATATTTATTGTAAACCGCTTTTAGTTTTTCAATGTCGATGTTTCCTTTAAATGGTTTGCTGCTTTTAATTTCCAGCGCATCGTCGGCATAAATTTCCAGCACTTTGCCACCGTTCAGTTCCATGTGTTCTTTTGTGGTGGTAAAGTGATAGTTCATGGGAATAACATCGCCCTTTTTAATAAAAGCCTGCGAAACAATATTTTCAGCAGCCCGTCCCTGGTGCGCAGGCAAAACATAGTGTTTCCCAAAAACGTCGCGCAGGGCTTCTTCCATGCGGTAAAAACTTTGCGAGCCGGCATAAGCATCGTCGGCCTGCAACATCGATGAAACCTGGTTGTCGCTCATGGCATTGGTGCCCGAGTCGGTAAGCATATCCAGAAAAACGTCTTTTGTATTCAGCAGAAATGTATTAAACCCCGCCTCTTCCATTGCAGCTTTACGTTCCTCTATGGGTTTAAGGAAAAGCTTTTGCACTATTCTCACCTTGTGTTGTTCTACGGGAATCTGTTCGCCACTGTAAAATTTAATGGCATTGTTCTGATCTGTCATTTTTATCTAATTTGAAATTTCGATTTGTAAAATTTCCAAAAATAATTTCTTCAATCTGAAATCTGCTATAAATTAGATGTTTGTTTTTCTTTTTTGTGAAATTTATAATTAATCAAAATAACAACATCCCCTGTTTAGGTTTCGGCATCAGGAATAAAGTGTTCATTTATCCTTTTTTGTACTAAAGTTTATTGAAATAAAAAGTTTTATTCTACAAAAAGTTGTGCGAAAAAATGTTGCATGTTACAGAAAGTCATATGTTATTTATGTATATTTGCGCATGAAGTCGTTTGAGTTTGTGTAAAGCAGAATAAAATGGAAAGATTGATAGTAAAAAAATTAAAGGTCTGGAAAAATAAGTCCGAAAGAAAACCTTTACTTTTAAAAGGAGCGCGACAGGTTGGCAAAACCTGGATAATGAAGGAGTTTGGCAAAAATGAATACCGCAAAACAGCATATGTGAATTTTGAAACTTCAAAAGCACTTCAGTCGTTATTTAAAGATGATTATAATATCGACAGAATTATTACTGCCCTGCAGATTGAAACAGAGACTCAAATAGTTGCAGAAGATACATTAATTCTTCTCGATGAAATTCAGGAAGCAGAAGGAGGAATTACAGCACTCAAATATTTTTATGAAAATGCACCGCAATATCATGTAATCGCAGCAGGTTCGCTTTTGGGAGTAGCACTTCAAAAAAATACTTCATTCCCGGTAGGCAAAGTTGATTTTCTTGATTTGCATCCGATGAGTTTTATCGAATTTTTGAAAGCTGCCGGGCAACAATCGTTGGTAGATTTGTTGCAGCGACGGGACTGGCAACTTTTAAAAATATTCAGGACAAAATATATTGAGTTGTTGCGGCAATATTATTTTGTGGGTGGAATGCCCGAAGCTGTTTATTCATTCTGTACGAAAAATGATTTTCAGGAAGTCAGAGAAATTCAAAAATCAATACTTTCATCTTTCGAACTTGACTTTTCAAAGCATGCACCTACCGAAATTGTTCCCCGGATTAGATTGTTATGGAATTCAATTCCATCTCAACTGGCAAAGGAGAATAAAAAATTCATTTACAGGGCAATCAGGCCGGGATCCAGGGCAAGGGATTATGAGTTGGCATTATCATGGCTTATTGATTGCGGTTTGGTTCACAAGATTTCCAGGGTATCGAAACCCGGTATTCCTTTAAAATCCTTTGAAGATTTTAGCGCGTTTAAATTATTTATTGCAGATGTGGGGCTGTTGGCTGCTACTGGTGATATTGATGCAAAAACCATACTTAACGGAAGTGCTATATTTAATGAATTTAAAGGGGCACTTACTGAACAATATGTTTTGCAGCAGCTTAAGGCTGAAACTAACGTTGCAATTTATTATTGGTCGGCAGAAAGGTCGGCTGCTGAAATTGACTTTTTAATTCAATCAGGAAGTTATGTCATTCCAATTGAAGTAAAAGCCGAGGAGAATTTACAGGCAAAAAGCCTAAAGGCATTTTATCAGAAACACAATCCGGCAAAAGCCGTAAGAACTTCTATGTCTGACTTTAGGGACGATAATTGGTTGCTTAATATCCCATTGTTTGCAATTGGAAGTTTGCCGGAGTTGATTTCTTTGTAAATCATTTATAATCCGAAGTTTACCAGTTCTATAATTTTCTCCAGCCACCGAGCATCCACCTCGTCAAACGCTGCTTTTTCCCTGCTGTCCACATCCAATACGCCGATGATTTCCCCTTCATGGTTTTTCAGCGGCACCACAATTTTGGAGTTGGAGCGCGAATCGCAGGCAATGTGCCCCGGAAACTGGTGTACATCTTCCACCACCACGGTTTCTTTTTTGTTGAACGCTGCCCAGCAAACGCCTTTGTTTTGTTCAAGAACCTGGCAAGCCACCGGTCCCTGGTACATATTAACGGTCATCTCCCCGTTTTCTATGAGGTAAAAACCAGTCCAGAAAAAGGTGTCCATTTTATGATGCAAAACAGCAATAATGGTGGCCATACGTGCAGCCGGACTGTTGCTTTTTTTTACCAGTTCGCTCAACTGGCTATATATCCTGGAATAACGTCCTTCTTTTTTATTTTTTCCCATGGCAAAACATATTGAATTCGAACTGCGAAAAAACAAAAAATGTTTAATTTAGTTGATTAAAAACTGAAATTATGCAACGAATTGTTACCGACCACAACGAAAAAACCTGGGGAATGCTGACTCACCTGCTTGCATTGTCCATTTTTATTGGAATCCCTTTTGGAAATGTTATCGGTCCGCTCATTATTTACCTCATTAAAAAAGATGAATATGAATTTGTTGCCGAACAGGGCAGAGAAGTGCTAAACTTTCAAATTACCTGGTCGCTGATTTTTATTATTTCAGCGATAATGATAGTTATTGGAATTGGTATTCTTATGCTCATTGCCTTTGGAATTGCCTGGCTGGTGCTGGTTATTTTGGGAACCGTTGCTGCCAGTAACGGAACGTCATACAAATATCCGTTTACCTTCGAATTTTTTGGACGGCAAAATTTTTAAGTTTGTAGAAAATTATTTTTCGCCTTTTAGTCTGTCTTTCAATATTTTCGGGTTTCGGCTAAAATGAAAAATGGCAATTACATTGATAATATTCTTCTCAACAAAAAAGAATATACCAAAAGGAAATTTTTGAGTTATTGCCCTGCGAATCTCACCTTTGATTTTTGGAAATTGGAATGGGTTAAAAAGTATAATTTGTAGCGTTTTGTCAACTTCATAAACAAAATCATCACCGAGTTTTTCTTTTTGAAGGTCGTACCATTCTTTACTTATTTGTAAATCCCTCTCAGCAAATGAATTAATTATAAACCTATACTGATTCATTTGTCCAGCAAGTTGGATTTTACTTCTTCCCAACTCTTTCCTTTTTCAGGATTTTTTTTTGCATATCTGTAACGCGCTTCCAATTCTTCCGCTATATTTTCGGGTAATTCAGGCTCATCTTCGTATATCTGAAGGAAAGGATAATCATGCGCCAGTTCCTTGAGCATATTAACTATACTCTTTGCTTTCCTGTTTTTTGCATCAATTTTTATTGTATAGCTCATAATATTTTGTGAAAGAAATGTTTTTTACAAATATAGTTAAAATCATGTAACCAGATTGAAACCTCAATTCCCCAAATTAAGTTTTAGTATCCTCACGATTATTCCTTATTTTTGCGCCAGAATTAAAAAGAAAACAATGGCACAAAAACCGTCTATTCCAAAAGGAACCCGCGACTTTTCACCGGCAGAAGTGGTGAAACGAAATTATATTTTCGATACTATAAAAGAAGTTTTCCGGCTGTATGGTTTTCAGCCCATTGAAACACCGGCCATGGAAAACCTTTCCACGCTGATGGGAAAATACGGCGAAGAGGGCGACAAGCTGTTGTTCAAAATCCTCAACTCGGGCGATTTTATGTCGAAAGTGCCCGGTGAACTGCTGGATGAAAAAGACTCAAATAAACTCACTCCAAAACTTTCGGAAAAAGGCTTGCGTTACGACCTGACCGTGCCGTTTGCCCGGTTTGTGGTGCAACATCAGAATGAAATTACTTTTCCGTTCCGGCGCTACCAGATTCAGCCGGTGTGGCGGGCCGACCGTCCGCAGAAAGGCCGCTATCGCGAATTTTACCAGTGCGATGTGGATGTAATTGGCAGCGACAGCCAGCTGAATGAAGCTGAATTGGTACAGATTATTGACGATGTTTTTATACGACTGAAAATCAATACGGTGGTGAAACTGAACAATCGAAAAATTTTGGCCGGAATTGCCGAAATTATCGGTGAAAATGAACGCCTGACCGACATTACTGTGGCCATCGACAAACTGGAAAAAATCGGTCTGGAAAAAGTAAATCAGGAGTTAGCGGAGAAAGGTGTTACCAAAGAAGCTATTGAAAAACTGCAACCCATTTTGGCACTGAAAGGAAATACCTCGGAAAAAATAAAACAACTGGAATCCATTCTCGCTAATTCTGAAATTGGATTACAGGGAGTAAGTGAACTCAAAACGCTTTTTAACTATCTGGAACGGATGGAATTGAAAACCGAAGTGGAACTGGACCTGACACTCGCCCGCGGATTGAACTACTACACCGGCGCCATCATCGAGGTGAAAACCAAAGGTATGGAAATGGGCAGCATTTGCGGCGGCGGACGGTACGACGACCTGACCGGCATTTTTGGATTGCACGGAGTTTCGGGAGTTGGCATTTCTTTTGGCGCCGAGCGCATTTACGATGTACTGGAGCACCTGAACCTTTTTCCGCAGAATTCGCCTGAAATTACCCGGGTGCTTTTTGTGAATTTTGGTGAAAAGGAGGAAGCTTACTGTTTGCCGGTGCTGGCAAAATTGCGTCAGGCAGGTGTCAATTCTGAGATTTATCCTGAAAGCGTAAAAATGAAAAAACAGATGAATTACGCCAACAAAAAGGAAATTCCGTTTGTGGTACTGGCCGGCGAATCGGAAATGGCTGAACAGAAATTCACCCTGAAAAATATGGAAACAGGGGAACAAAACCTGGTTAGTGCCGAAGAACTGATAAAAATCGTTTCCCGTTCCTGAATCTTCTCCGAAATTGCGCTAAAATTAAGCGCAATGAAGAATCAGACTTTCGAAATCTCTCCTGCGAATCTTACTTTCGACAAGATTCAGTACATTCTTGAAAATAATATCAAACTGAAACTATCGGCAGAATCGGTACAGCGTATTCAAAAAAGCAAAGCGTATCTCGACCGGAAACTCGACGAGGCCGACAAACCGCTTTATGGTATTAACACCGGATTTGGTGCGCTGTGCGACATCGAAATTTCCAATGCTGAACTGAGTAAGCTCCAGGAAAACCTGATTCTTTCGCACGCCTGTAACGTAGGGCCCGAAGTGCCTGGCGACGTGGTAAAACTGATGCTTTTACTGAAAGCACATGCCCTGGCCAAAGGGAATTCGGCAGTGCAACTTATCACGGTTCAGCGCATTATCGATTTGTTTAATCACAATATTTTACCGGTGGTTTGCGAGCAGGGTTCGTTGGGCGCCAGCGGCGATTTGGCTCCGCTGGCCATGCTGTTCCTTCCCCTGCTGGGCTTGGGTGAAGTAAATTTCGAAGGCAAAAAAGTGGAAGCAAAAACCGTTTTGGAAAAGTTTGGCTGGAAGCCGGTGAAACTGGAAGCCAAAGAAGGATTAGCCCTGCTGAACGGAACGCAGTTTATGGCCGCTCACGGCGTTTATTCGTTGCTGAAAACTTTTCGGATTGCCGACCAGGCCGACATGATTGGAGCACTTTCGCTCGATGCGTTCGACGGACTCATTGAACCGTTCATGGAAAACATCCAGCGCATTCGCCCGCACAAAGGGCAGGCACAAACAGCTTTCAACTTCAGGAAAATTCTGGAAGACAGCGAAATGCAGGCCAAGCCGAAAAAACACATTCAGGATCCTTATTCGTTCCGATGTATTCCACAGGTGCATGGTGCGGTGCGCGATGCCGTGAATTATGTGGCTGGTGTGTTCGAAATCGAAATCAATTCGGTAACTGATAATCCAACGGTTTTTCCGGATGAAGACCAGATTGTTTCCGGTGGAAATTTCCATGGCGAACCGCTGGCGCTGGCGCTCGACTTTTTGGCTATGGCGCTGAGCGAACTGGGCAGCATTTCTGAACGGCGCACCTACCGCCTGATTGCAGGCGAACGTGGCCTTCCCGAGTTTCTGGTGGCCAATCCCGGGCTGAATTCCGGTTTTATGATTCCGCAGTATGCTGCAGCATCCATCGTTAGCCAAAACAAACAGCTTTGCACACCGGCTTCGGTCGATTCCATTCCGTCTTCAAATGAGCAGGAAGACCATGTGAGCATGGG
>CAZXHP010000163.1:6411-8273 GCA_964639655.1 uncultured Mariniphaga sp. | reverse complement strand
CCCAAATTCGGATTCATTAAATAATCCTGTTCCGGAATCGGATAGAAGTAACGTTTATTGTCCCAAATTCTTGGAATATTATCGAGCCACGTCAGCTCGCCGCTTGTGCCGTTTGTTAAACGTTGCGGGTTGGGTTCATTATTGATGGTTGCGCCCACTCCAACAAACTCATAAGGCACATTCGGTAACGGGCTCGGTACATTTTCCACAAAAATTACATCGTCAATGCCATCTTCGTTCAAATCAATTGGAACATCCAGCTCGGGTACATAGAATCCCCTCCAGTTCATTTTAAGTAATTCTCCTTTTCGCCAGCGAATCAAATCATAAAACCGAAATCCTTCCATAACAAGTTCAATGGCTCTTTCTCTTCTGACTTCCAGCAAAACCGGATCATTTATTTCAGGAAAGTAAGTCGATTGCAGGTAGATGTCAACTTCGGCAGGTAACTGAGTAAGTCCGCCTGTAATCCCGGCCCTTTCCCGAATAGCACCAATTGTGATGGTCCAGTCTGAGTCGGTAAGCGTACCGAGTTCTGCTTTCGCTTCGGCGTAATTCAGTAACACCTCGGCATACCTGAAAATGGAAACGGAATTGTCGTTATAGTCTCTCAAATCGTAGTAGGTATCGTCGAGACACCATTTTATGGGCATATAGCCGGTTAACACATAACCAAATGCAGGCGGAGCGGGAATTAGCTGACCTCCGCTGATTCTTTTATAATCGCCTAAGCGAATGGTTTGCTTCAAACGCAGGTCCCTGTTTTTTACTTCTTCCGGAAAAATCATTGTTTCATAGCCGGGAGTAGATGTAAACGGTGTTCCGTCCAGGTTCAGGTAAGTATTTACAAATGTTCTGGTTAAACTGGATTTGACCCCGTAAGTAGGACTGGTGTATTTCCAGTTTGCAGCATGCAAAACTCCGAGTTCCTGGCTCATTACCACGGCCAGCATTACTTCGGTATTCACCGGATTTGTGCTGATAAAAAGGTTGCGGTATGCCATATCCTCACCGCCTCCCTTATTCAGGCTATATCCGGAGTTATTAATAATCTGCTCTGCCGCTGATGCCGCCTGTTCAAGCCACGAATTTGCAGTAGCCTGCAACCCAAAGCTTGTATGGTATTTCCGGAATGTACCTTCAAACAAACAAATTCTCGATTTGAGCGCATAAGCCACCCATTTCGTAACCGTGCTACTGGTAGCGTCGCTTTCTTTCGAGATGTTCTCGCAGGCATAATTGATATCTGCCAGAACAGAGTCCATTACCAAAGTTCTCGGGTCTCTTCCTGCGTACAGCAATTCCTCGTCGGTAATATCGGGAACTCTGCCAATCCAGGGAACATCTCCAAAACGTTTTACTTTATCAAAATAGAAATAGGCTCTGAAAAACCGGGCTAACCCCACATAATGCCTCCTTACTGCAATATCGATATTCTCATCGTTGCAGTTGGCGATAAAAAAGTTGATGTTTCTCAGCGCGGTCCAGCTCCAGCCCGAACTTTGATTTGCCGAATAACTGTTGGTAAGAAACTGGTCGAGCGAGTTTCGGGCAATATAATCCGACATGTCGTCGCCGAGATAAATGTTCTCTGCCGAAGGCAAAATATTGTAAAAAGAGTTGGAATACAATTCGAGTCCGGCCTCAGTGTTAAAAACAGATTCTTTGGACACCTCAGACTTTGGAAGTTCCTGCATTTCGCATGATGTAACTAATAATGCGAATAATATTAAATATAACTTGAAGTATTTCATAATATTACATTTATTCATTGATTATTAAAATGTTGCTGAAATCCCAAAAGATACAGTTTTCAACATGGGATAGTTGAGTGCATTTCCGCTTCTCCGGCCGCTACCCGA
>CAZXHP010000163.1:0-6311 GCA_964639655.1 uncultured Mariniphaga sp. | reverse complement strand
CTGTCGGGAAACCAATCCTGCTTACCGACTCCCTGAAGAAATCCGGAGAAAAACAAGTTGTTCCAGTTAGCTCCCAGGTTTAACCCGAAAGTATAACGCGGACTTGAATTCCCGACAATCGTCAAGTCTCCCGGGTCGCTGACCCTGTTTTGTCCGATATCTATTTTATCGTCGCCGTTTAAGTTTTTAAATTTGATATCTCCGGGCAACCATATTCTGTTTGACGAAACCCCAATGTAGGACTGATCTACATGTGCTTCTATTTCAGCCTCGCTTTGAAACAGCCCCTCGGTTACAAATCCCCAGATTTCACCCAGTTCCATTCCTTCGTAATAATTGGACAGCAGCTTTTCAGGATTATTAAATTTGGTAATAACCGATTTGTTGTCGGCCAGAATAAAGCGGGCGTCATAACGAAAAGGTTTATTCGCCAGTTCAAACTGGTCCCTCCAGCTTATTGAAATTTCCCAGCCATTGGTTTTCATATCGGCGTAATTGCCTTTTGGCACGCTTGCCCCGAAAACAGCCGGCACCGGCAGACCATCGGTGTACATATCGGTCGTTACCCTTTGATAAATATCTGCGGTTAAATTCAACTGGTTTGAAATAAACCCAATATCGATACCAGCGTTTTTTGTTGTTGCTGTTTCCCAGGTCAATCCTTCGGGAATGACGTTGGGATGAGAAGTTACTGCCGGACGCGTTCCGTTGATCACTCTTCCCAACTGCGAAATATTGAAAAGCTCGATGTAGGAATAAGGCGAAACATTCCCGTTTCCGAGAGAACCATAAGAAGCTCTGAACTTCAAATTGGATATAAAATTTTCATCCACATTCCAGAAAGATTCATTCGAAATGCGGTAACCAACTGAAATGGAAGGGAAAAATGCGGTTTGCTGATCGGATGGAAATTTGGACGAAGCATCGAGCCTGCCATTCAGTTCCAGAAGATATTTGTCTTTAAAACTGTAGTTGATTCGGTAAAACTGACCTGCCACCCGCCATTTGTTGTAGCTTCCGTCGGTTGCAATATTTTCACCAATTGTCAACGATATATTTTCAGCATCTTCGAACAATATTCCGTTTCGCGAAGCCTGAAACGATTCATAAGTGCTTTCTTCATAGTTGAACCCTGTCATAACTTTCAGGTAATGATCCTCACTGAAAGTATTTTCGTATTCACCGTAAATGTTCGATGCCAGGTATTTTGTTTCAGCACTTATCCTTCGAATATCATTTGTTGTGGTTCCCACATAATTCACAACTCCTTCCTGCCTGCTAAACGGAACCTGTACCCGTCTGCGAAACATTGACTGGGTATTTGTAGAGAAAGTAAAATCTCCCCTGATTCTTAATTTATTGTCAAGCATATTTGCCGTTAATCCGGTAGTATTTTTAACGTAGGTTCTCTTGGTATCTTCTCCGTTTTTGCCGTACCACATATCGCCCACTGCATATGAAGCAGAGTGCGTTAATGTTCCATCGGGGTTAAACATTGGGGAAGTTGGATGACCTTCATCGGCAATGTTTCTCCAAATACCTCCGCCTTCCCCTACATTTAAAGGTTGATGGTATTTCTGTTGTGAATATTCTGTATTATTATCGATTGTCAGCCAATCGGTAATTTTAATGTCTCCTTTTCCTCTAAAATTGTAAATGGAATAATCATCGGAATTGTAACGGAACAGGCCTTGCTGATCGTTATATCTACCTGATAAATAATAATTTATTTTATCATTACTTCCTGAAACCGAGATATTCTGGTCGATCGAAGTCAGGTTATCTTTGTAGAGCAAACCATACCAGTCAGTATTTGTGTAATAAACATAGTTTCCGTTATTATCCACCTCAATTTTGGGCAGGTCAGGATTTTCCGAACGTCTTTTCAATTCTTCAAGATAAGCTAATGAAAAAGCCTGTGTTTTGTTGATGGACGAAGGAATCCGGCTGTAATCGTTCCATGCATTGTAAGCTTCGCTGAACCACTTTGCAAAAGTATAGCCGTCGGTTACAAAATCGGGCACTGCCGTAGGCGATTTTATGCCGTAATTCATTGTATAGTTTACAGTTATTCTATCCGCCTGGGCCTTTTTTGTAGTAATAAGAATTACTCCAAAAGTTCCCCTCGCACCATAAATTGCCGCAGAAGCCGCATCTTTCAGCACGGAGACACTTTCGATGTCATTCGGATTTAAAAGGCTCGGATCACCTTCGACACCATCGATTAATACCAGGGCAGAACCTCCCTGTCCGATGGAAGTAACACCACGCACATTGTAGCTGGCAGTTCGGATTGGTTTTCCATCGGCCAGTGTAATGTTAAGATTTGGCACAACACCCTGCAACGCCTGGGTGATGTTGTTCACCGGCCGGTTTTCCAAAACCTCAGAGCCAACCTGGTCAACAGCTCCTGTAAGATTTACCCTTCTTTGCGTGCCATACCCAACAACTACCACTTCATCCACGCCAATCGTCTCTTCTGTCATCATTACACTAATTGTGGTTTGATTCCCGACAACTACCTCTTGTGTCCTCATCCCCACAAACGAAAACACCAGCGTGGCATCTTCGGGAATACCGCCAAGTGTATACTCTCCATCGGTATTGGTCACTGTTCCCTGCGTAGTACCTTTTATCACAATTGTAACTCCGGGCAATGGCTGCCCGGATTCGCCCGTAACAGTACCGGTAACGGTTTTGGTTTGTTGCCGGTTAAGGGCCAAATTGTCTCTTCCTCTCCCGGCAGATTGCGGGGGAGCTTTGGTTACAACAATATCGGTATTCAGCACCCGGTAAACCAGGCCTGTACCTTCCAGCACCTCCTCCAATATCCGGTCAACCCGGGTATCTTTGTAGGTTTTTGTAATTACCTTGGTGTGGGGAAGGTGTTCGTTCTTATAAAAGAAATCGAACTCGGTTTGATCCTGGATGGCTTTAAACACCGTTTCCAGTGTAGCGTCTCTTAAATCCAGGTTAATCTTCACTGACTGTGAGTAAACACTGGCCGTTACGTTAAAAACGGCTGCAACTGTTAGTATTAATGATAATCTCATAATCAGTAAAATTTTTTTACATTTTCTTCCTTTCAGAAGAAAATTACTCATTAATAATTTTTTCATACTTTTGTTACGATTTTGGTTTAAAAATCAAATTTTTAACTCTGAACGGGGAATGTGTGGCGCATTTCCCGTTTTTTTTCTCAATTTTCATTCGTTGTTTTTCATAGACATTTAATTTTAGATTTAAAATGCTGTTAATCTTTTATTTATGCGCTGCAAATAAAATCCTTCCTTATTTAACTGGAATTAATAAACGATTAAAATTAGAATAAACTTCTCACTACTCTCAATTTAGAATACAACAACCAAATCCGATTCAATTTTATACTGAAACGGTACCAGTTCTTTTATTACATCAAAATGCTGGTCCAGCGGTTTATGTCGTCTTAAAGTACCGGTAATCCGTTCGTTTTTTAGTCTTTCTTCCGGGTATCGGATTTTTACATCCCACCAGCGCTCTATGATTCTAAATACTTTACAAACCGATTCGTTATTGAATTCGTAAAAACCATCTTTCCAGGTGGTGTAAATTTCCATATCGGTTTCGCCAATGCGTATTTCGGCGGTTCGGGTGTTAAAACTCGACTGCTGTCCGGGATATAAATCTTTGATAAAATTTCCGGTAATAATTTTTACTCTCCCTTCTTCAAGGGTAGTTTCAATGGTGTTGCTTTCGGGGTATTCGCAAATGTTAAACCGGGTTCCGGTAACTTTTACAGTATGGTTTCCTGTTTTTACGAGGAATGGCTCCATTTCATTGGCAGTAACTTCGAAAAAAGCTTCTCCACTCAATTCAACCTCCCGGGTTTCGGCTTTAAAACCGGTGGGAAATGAAAGTTTGGACCCGGAGTTTAACCACACATGGGTACCATCGGCGAGAATAACCTCTTTGAGTTGTCCGTTTAAAGATTCAACCTGTTTTATTTCAACCTGATCATTGGAAAAAACTCCGGTTGAAACTACAAAATGGCCCAGCCAACCGGCGCCAAGCGACAGGATTACAATGGCAGCGATTCGGAAGATTTCTTTCAGCCTGTTTTCCTTTTTGTTTTGTTGTATGATTTTATTCTGCAACTCAAACCAGTTGTTAAACTCTGCTTCATTTAATTTTTGCTTTCCCAACTGCGAGGCTTCCCATAAATCTTTTTCCCGGAAAAGTGTTTTGCGGTTTTCGGGGTTTTCTTTCACCCAATTGTAGAGAATTTTTTCTTCATCGGGAGTAATAATTCCCTGGAGAAAGTTTCGAATTATTGGTTCAATATTTGGCATATTTATGCTTTCCATTTTTAGTAAGAGTATTTTGGAAAGCAATTACCCCACCTCATCAGAAAAAAAATTAGCCCCGTCAGGGTTTTGAACCCTGACGGGGCTAAAATCGTTCCTAAATTATACTCTGAAAAAAAAGTGCTAACGAAACAGAAATCAAATCTTTAAACTCTTCCCGAAACAACTTCAGTGCTTTTGAAATGTGTTTCTCTACTGCCTTTAGCGAAATATTATATTTTTCTGCAATATCATTATTGGAAAGTCCGTTAAACCGGCTTTCGTTAAATACCTGACTGCATTTGGGCGGGAGTTGTTCCAGCACTTGTTGAATCCGTTCCCGTACTTCAAACTCGAGGATACTTTTTTCGGAATGAATAAAAAAATTCAATTCCTCTTCCTTTAATTTCAGACTGTAATTGTTTTGCCTTTCGGCCTTTTTCGATTCTTCCTTTAAATACCTGAAACACTGGTTTTTTACAACTGTAAAAATCCACGCTGATAATGAAGTTGTGATGTCGGTTTTTTTTCTGTTTTTCCACAGTTCCAGAAAACAATCCTGCACAATGTCTTTTGCAGCATTTTCTTCCACAAATTTGCCGGCAAACAGAAACAACCGCTGATAATATTTTTTGAACAGCTGGCGAAACGCAGCAGTATCGTCCTCCCTCAATTTCAGGATTAAGGTTTTATCAGTTAATTGCTCCATAAGAGTACAAAAATGAGAAATTAATTTTTCTCTGCAAGTTAGGCTATTTTTGTGTGAAAGGTTGAAACACCAACGTTTTGTTTATAGTCTCCTGATTTTAATCTCCTTAAAATAAACGGTATCGTTGTGATCTGTAAGTAAAATATGTCCGTTTTCCAGTTCGCCGTAATTTATATCATTTTTGAATTTGGTTTCCGCTTTTCTTTTCAGAAAATCCTTACTGCCGCGTTTGTATTTTACAACCCTCACTCCGTTCAGCCAGTGCTCTACCCTGCCGTTTTTGGAAATTATACGTCCGGTATTCCACTGCCCGGGAGGATTCAGCTTTTTGTTTTTCGGGGCATAGAGTAAATAGGCAGAGGCTGTTGAACTGAGTCCGTTTGGATCGTCTTTTACATGAGTATTATTGTAATCATCAATAATCTGATATTCCGGCCCGTTTATCATTTTACTTCCTGTCTCCTGATTCACAACGGTTCCAACAAAATATTTTATTCCGCTGTTGGCATCCTCGGTCAGGTTAAATTGAAAAACCAGTTCAAAATCGCTGTACTTTTCTTTGGTAATGATATCACCGCCTCCTTTTTCAGCCAGAAACAGCAGGCCATTTTCAATTTTCCAACCTTTTTCGGGAAATTCTTCCAGTAATTTTCCTCTCCATTTTTCTATTCCGGTTCCATCAAATAAAACCTCCCAGTTCTCTGACTGAACTTTACGACTTGTAATTTCAACCTGACTAACGAATGAATCTGTCGATGTAAATGAAAACAGGAACAAGGCTGACAATAAACTCAAAATATTCTTCATTATTTTTAAACTTTTTTCGGTAAAACATACGGTTTCCGGTATTCTTTGGTAAGCATCCGGTTTGCTTCTTCATCGTTTATAATTGTCAATGATTTTGGATCAATATCCAAAGTGCGGCCCAAACGATATGAGATATTAGCCAGGTGAATGAGTGCACAGGAATAAAATCCTTCTTCGATAGGTGCAGTTAACAAACCAGGATCGTTTACCCGAATGGCATCGATAAAATTCTGGTAATGATTGCCCAGACCATTTCCTGCATCTCCGGGTTCCCGCTCTTTTCCCATAAAGGTTTGCCAGCCGTCCACATCTTTCAGCATGTAACCTTTTGAACCGTAAAAAATATTTCCAACTACATTGGCAGAGCTGGTCATATAAGTATTGGTCAAATTTTCACCCGAACCGAGATGATTTCCTTCCGGGTTGCTCATCCAGTGCCTCACTTCAAACTGCATGATTTTCTTTTTGTCGCC
>CAZXHP010000162.1:0-8286 GCA_964639655.1 uncultured Mariniphaga sp. | reverse complement strand
TGTTTTCGGACAAATCACCCCCGTTCAGGGGAAGTTCTACGGTACCGGTCATTCCGGGGAACAGCCGGGAAGTGGATTTCGTCAGCTGCACAACAACCGGATAAGCCGAGGCATTGGGAATTCCCGGGCTCACTTCGGTAATAATTCCATGGAAAGTATTTTCAGGAAAGGCGCTGAACCGCACTTTTGCCTCCTGCCCGCGGCTGATCTGCCCGATTATATTTTCGGGCACGGCCGTTTTTACTTCGAGGTTGTTCATTGAAGCAAAAATCACGACAGGATGTCCGGCGCCGGTCATTTCGTTTTCTTTGGCCATTACCGAGGAAACCACACCGTTAAAAGGCGCCCGCAAAACGGTATAATCCAGTTGATTTTGTGCTGCATCGAGTTGCGACCGGGCAGTTTTCACCATGGTTTCGGCCGATTCAAACTGCGTTTTTGCTTTTTCGTATTCGCTCAGGGAAACATTGTTGTTCACATACAGGTTTTCAACCCGCAAAAAAGCTGATTTGGCTGCGGCCAACTGAGCTTCTGCATTTTTCAGGGAAGCTTCCGCTTTGTTGTAATTGATGCGGTAGTCGGTATCGTCGAGGCGGGCAACCACGACTCCTCTTTTTACCGTATCGCCCATGTCAACCGGTACATTTTCTATCAAACCACCCACCTTGAAACTGAGTTTCGCCTCGGTGGCAGATTGTGTTACTCCTGAAAATGAGCGCACGTTTTGCGTACTGCTTTTTCCCACTTCCTGGTAAAAAACCGGACGAATGGCTTCTTCCTTTTCTTCTTTGCCTCCGCAACCGGCCAGCAGCAGAGCGCCTAAAACAAGTAGTTGTATTTTTGTTTTCATCATTTCTTATTCTTCGGTTAAATAATTTACTAATCGGTGGGTGTATTGTGCCTTTTCGGATTCATCTTCCAGAAAGAAAAATTTTCCCTGCAACCGTTCAGTTTTGATGTAATCCAGAATATATTGATAGCGCGAACCAAGTGCCATTTGCCGGGTGCGTATCATCACACTTTGGGCATCGGTAAGCTGCGCCACGTTTGCCATTCCCTGTGCATAGGCATCCTGAATGGTTTGAAAATTGGCTTCGGCAGCGCGGGCCGCGTTTTCCGAGAGTGCCATTTCACGCCAGGAGGACTGCAGAAATTGTACGTTGGAACGGATTCCCGTTTCCAGTTTGTTGAGCAGATCATCTTTTTGCCAGGAAATTTTATCCAGCTCGATGGTGGCCCGCTGCGCTTCGTTTCTTTTCCGGCCACCTTCAAACAGGGGAATGCTAACACGCAGGCCCAGGTTCCATGTGATGTCATCGGGTGGCGGTGGCACAGGCAGTTGCGAATTTTTGATAACTCCTTCGCGCACAAAAGCCTGGTCGGCACTTCCGATAATCGCTACTTCGGGCAAATACATCTGTCTGATTTTCATCGACTTTTGCCGGTCGATCATCTCTCCGGCAGTTGCTAATTGTTGCAGCTCCGGCGAGTGAATCAGCATTTCATCTATGATAAAATCTGCATATTTTTCGGTCAGGTTCGGATTATTGAAATACGAATCCAAAATTTTCTGATTGTGAATGACGGTTTCGCCGATATCTGCCGAATCGGGTGTGGCAATGGTGTTTCCGACAGGTTGGTTCAGTAGTTCGTTTAACCGGTACATGGCTGCTTTGTAACCTGCCTCTGCATCGTTTAAATCCATCCTGCCAAGGTTCAGCTCACTTACCCAACGGTTGACCTCCGAAACGCTGCCCTCCCCTGTTTTTTCCTTGCCTTTGGCCAGTTCCAGGTTTTGTAATGTGGCTTTAATATTTTCATTTTTTATCTGAAGGTTGTTTTTGGCAAACAGCAGCGAAATGTAGGCTTCCGAAGCATCGAGTACGATATCGAGTGTTGTCTGCCGGTTTCCCTGTTTTGTACTTTCGGCCATCAACTTTTTCAGCGCTATATTGGCATAAGCTGCCTCGGAATAAATCACCTGCTTTAACGACACCGTTCCGGAAACCGTAAACTCACCCCGCTGGCCCATGGAGGACTCCACCAGGTTATCGCTCAGTTGAACTGCCGTTCCCGAAACTTCCACCTGCGGCAGCACATTGGCTTTGGCAATACGGATGTCTTTTTCGGCTAAAAGTAAATCCTGGTCGGTTATTTTTCCCTGCAAGTTGTTTTCCAACGCGAGTGCAATGGCCTGATGCAGCGTCAGTTCTTCACCGGGCATTTTAACCGCATTTAGCAAAACAGCATTTTCCAGGTCCGACCATTTAGGGAACTTGTCGGTCAGTCGCAGGCTTTCCATGTTCACAATTGGTGTTCGTTCCGGATTTTCAGTCATGGAGGAAACTTCGCCCGGACCGGTTCCTTCGGAAGCTTTTAAAACCCGCACAGCCACTTGCCTGGCCAACTGCTGAAAAGTGAATTGTGGTGTAAATGTTAGGGTAGCTCCAAGTTCCAGATAGGCTGCTCCGTTCACCGAAAGTGACGGAATACCTTGTTCGTTCAGGCCGGAAAAAATCGCCTCTGTTGCGGCAGCGGAGTGCTGAACCAATGGAAAAACCATGGCTGCATCGGTCACGGCAGGCAACTGCTCCACCGGGTTTTCATTTTCTTCTACCGGTACAAACGAAACTTCATATGTATTTTCATCAGCTTTCAAGTAACTGGTTAAAACTGGAAATTCTGAATAGAGTTCCCGGGGAATGATGACTGCAAAATTACGGGCTTCGAAAATCCGGGCAAAGGAGTGCATGTCGTTTTTCAACCGGATGAGCGATTCAATCCACGAAAAGTTTTGAATCCCGGTGCTTTTACCGGTTTCTTGAGAAAGGTTTTGAAGTTCCGGGTCCAAAACGGTAGCTGCAATTACCGGCTTTGGATAGTCGGGTAACCGGGCGGCTGCTTCTGAGGAAAGAAACCCCAGGGTCACCACAATGTCCACTTCCTGATCATTTAAAAAAGCCTGCAGGTTCTCCCCGACTTTTTCGAACTGCCAGTTTGCGCTCAGTTCTTTAAAAACAGCGCCGTCGCCGGCATTGGCCAAAGCTTCAATTTCGGACTTAACCTGCCTTGTGAGTAGTTCAAACTCATTTCCCGAGGCATCGGTAACAATACCGATTTTAACCGGCTGGGCAAAAGTTAGAAACGGTAAATTAAGGGAGAGAAAAAGAATGTTTAAGATAATTGAAAATCGTTTCATATTGATGAAATTAATCGTTTGCTGATTGGTACTTTTTCAGGTCGCGTATCATTTTATCGGCCAGTTGCATATCATTCATTAAAGCCTGAAAACTGCCGAGGATTTCTTTAACAAGGACTTTGGTCTCTGTGTTGATTGTAAAAACTTTTTGCGCTTTTCCACGGGCTATTAATCGGGTGAGATAACCTCTGGCCACTCCTTTTATCCGCGAAATAATTTCCTTCACACCACTGTATTGATGCCGCAAATTCTTGTCGAAAATTATGGTCAGGTAATATGGTTTTTGTTTGAATAAACGGTACAACTGCTTAAAAAGCATTTCAAAATCTTTGTCCGG
Organism: uncultured Mariniphaga sp.; assembly: GCA_964639655.1. Classification (GTDB taxonomy): domain Bacteria; phylum Bacteroidota; class Bacteroidia; order Bacteroidales; family Prolixibacteraceae; genus Mariniphaga. The sequence continues at coordinate 4,750 of CAZXHP010000162.1, read as the reverse complement.
GGAATTCTGGCCGGAAGAAATTCTTTCAACCAATTCTTTTAGCTCTTTTTCAAGCTGAAGTAACAGCTGTTGGAAGACCTCCTCTTCGTTTTTTACCAGGGTGAAAATGTCGAAACCCTGCATTTCGGGCTGTTTGGAAAGTGCATCGAGGGTAAAGCTCCCGGGGCCGTTTTCAGCGAGCAGCTTTCCGCTTGTCTCAATCATTTGTTTTTCTGTTTGTGTTTCCATTACTTCACTTGTTAATTAATATTCACTAACTACTATTGCAGAACATTTTAATTTTTAAATGAGTTTCTCAACTGTTTTCATTTTGCATCGATACAATTCGAAACAAAGTTAGTTAATATTTACTAACTTCCAAATTTTTTTGAATCTTTTTTGCTGTTTAATTTTTAGTACGTGCTTAAATCCGGTCGTTTACAGAATTTTTGTCAAACAATCCAGCAATGCATGAACTGCGCGCTGTCATAATCATATACCTTTCGTACATCTACTTTGTGTGGCGTTTCATCAGTTTGTTGTTCCTCAACCCAAATTATCTTCATTGTTTTGAAATTAAATGTTTTACCGACTCAATTAATTTGGCTCCCTCTTTTTCGAGGTTGAAGGCAAAACCGGAAAACTGCCATCTTTTTACAAAAAGCCGCAGAGCGCCCATAATAAAAATTACGAGGTGCCCGGCTTCAATATCGTTTCTGATTTCATTGTTTTGCTGACCTTCCGTTAAAATGGCGCTCAATGTTTGATTATTGTGTTCAATGACTTCCGAAATTTTGTCAATCAACTTTTTTTCGTTTCTGAAAATCTCTTCGGAAAAAACCACCGAAGCCAGCGAGGGCATTTGGGCAAACGATTGGAACTGTTTTTCGAAAAGCCGTTCGATTTTTTTGACTGCCGGAGCGTCGGAATTCAACTCTGCGTCGAATATGCCGCCTGTGTTTTTTTTCATCATATCGAGAATGACTGTTAAAATCTGAATTTTATTCTCGAAATGCCGGTAAATGGCCGGTTCGGTAATGCCCAGCCTTTTCGCCAGATTTTTAATGGTTAATCCCTGAATCCCTTTTTCATGGATGAGCCCCAGGGCTATTTCTATAATTTCCTGTTGTCGTTCTGTATGCATTTTCTTTTATTTAACAATACAAATTTAGTTAATAATTACTAACTTGCAATTGGTTTAAAAATATTCTAAACAATTCACCGATAAATTTCCGTAACCATCTTTCCCTTTTTCACAAAATTGCCATCCACTTCCTTTCAATATTTTCACCAGTTCCCGGTTCATCATACCATGCGCAACCACCACAGCCAGGCCATTCCGGTATGTGAATTTTATCAGTTCATCCGAGAAGGCATTCAATTCTTCCAAACGGTTTCTGTAACCGGTTTTCTTTCCCTGGTTTATGCCGGCCATCCAGGTAACCCGCGAAACAAAAAGCCATCCTTTAACCGGAAGTTGAATAACGGGTACCCGTACCACCGGGTAGTCGAGTTCGGCCAGCACGCTGTCGGTTCGCAGCACTGTTTTTTCACCAAAAAGCATCAGTGCCGTTTCCAGTGCCCTGGATTGCGGACTGCAGAATATGGTGTCTAAATTTTCATAATCTTCAATTTTTTGCAAAATATCGTCCGGGTTGAATGTTTCGATGCCTGCAAAATTGTAAGCTTCCTTGTATCGTTCCGATTTTTTCGAAGTTCCCCAGCCCGGTTTTCCCAAATCAACCGCCGCATGGCGAATCAAATATATTTTCGGATTGGCAAACGATGTCATCTCCGGCAAAAGAATCAGCATCAGCAAAACAATACGCTGAAAAGCCCTATAGAACCTTTGCGCCTTTGCGCCCTTGCGTGATATCTTCTTCATACTAAAACTGGTAATTCAAAGTAAAATTAAACAACCGGTCGTCGGGACTCACGGAATACGAAACGCTCACTACAGCCCTATCGAAAGGAGAAAGCCACAGGCCCATGCCGGTACCGTTGTGCCACTTTTTCGAGTTTTCACCATCAAGCCAAACCCGGCCCGTATCGTTAAACAACAGCACGCCTGCCGTACCGTTAAGCAGATAGGTTTGAAACCGCTTCATGCGGATGCGCACTTCGGCATTCAGGTAAAGCGAAGCATCGCCGTAAAAACGGGTTTCCCGGTATCCACGGAGATTTTCGGTACGACCAAGCGTTGCAGCTTCGTGAAAAGCATAGTCTCCAAACAGTTTTTCACCACCTGCCCGCAGGGCATACACCACACGCGGACGTTGCGAAAAACTGAAGTAATTCACCCAGTCACCTGAAACTTTCAGGAAATCGTCTGTTTGCTGATTGAGCCCGGCAAAATACCCGGCACGAGTTTTCAGTTGCATTCCGCGGGTGGGAAAACTGTTGCTGCCTGCAAACTTCTCCTCGGTTTTCCGCTCCGTTCCCCGCAATGTATTCCTTTCGTATTTGAAATATGCACCTGCATAAGCATGGGATTCCAAATCATTTGCAGTCAACACGTTTTCAGGCCTGGAGATGAAACGTCCGGCGGTTTTTTCCGCATCGGAATAACTGTAAAACAAACCCGGCCCCGCTTTATGAATCCTGTCAACATCCAGCCACTTGACAAAATCGAGTTCCGTGTAAAACCGGCTCATGCGCAGGCGGTAGTATTCTTTTTCAGAACGCGGAACCTCCCATTCCGTTTCGTTTCCCATACCAAAATAGTTTCCGGCATATTCAGGTGAATTGTATTGTGTATTGAAGTTGATTTCAAACCGCCGTAACGGGAAACTCTGCTGCGCGCCGAAACGCAGATTAACTGCATTGGTCGCCACCGCGTAATTCCCCATAATTTCATAGCGTTGTTGGCGGTATCTCGAGTATTTGGTCATAATCGGACCGCCGCCCATAAAAATGCCATCATCGGGGTTGTACCCGGAAAACAGGCCCGGGTAAACTACATCGTATTCAAAGTGTTCCCGGTCGTATTTCAGCGCTTCCGAATCAAACCGGGTTTTCAACCTGTCAGAACGCTCAGGTGAAATCTCTGTGTTTCTGTCGCCATAAACCGAAATATTTTTGTGCTGTAAATCTTCACCTGAAATGATTTCGTTTTTATTTTTTTCGCCGATAATTTTCAAATCGATTTTAGAAGAGTGGTCTCCTGCTATTTCAAACCGGTCATCTCCATCCAGACCGTAAAGGTGGATTTTTTGGGTTTCGGACGCGTAAAAAGAGCGGTAATAAAACCTCCGGCCTTTTTGTCCGTTTTTTATCAATTCATATCCCGAAATTTGCATTAAGGTGTCTGCCAGCGTCAGGACTTCGAAAAAGTCAGATTCGTTTGTTCCGGTGATGCTCACCTCTTTTGCCAGCGACAGATAAAGGTTCCGCGCCATGGGTTTCAGGTTTTCGACTCGGGCTTTCAGAATACGGGCGGTTTCAGGCCCACAGAGCGGATAAACATCTTTGGGGAAAGCATACATGGCCGAATCGATTTTCCCGGGTGTAAGCAAAATTTGCAGTGAATCAATTTGACGTTGCCACTCCTCCCAACTGCTTTGGGTAAGAAAAGAGCGGTCGAAATGCCGGGCGTTAAACGACTGCCCCTCCATATTTTCAGTGTATTCCGTAAATCCCTGAATTTTGGGCAGCAGCCATTTGCGGGCGGCAGTCCAGGGAATAACGCCTTCATTTACAAAAAATGCCTGGTCGCGGTCGCGCGGGATGGGTTTGTAAACCGTTTGTCCGTTTTGCTCAAAACCGGCCCACCGCCACTGGTCCTCGTGCCGGTCCCAGTCGTTTATCACAATATCGAACAGGCGGGCGCGCAGCACTGCATTTTCATCCACAGCATGGTTGGAAGAAGCGGTGGTTTTTTCTATTACTTTTGCGGTGGAAATGATGTTTTCCGAACGTCCGAAGTTGGCCACATCGCTGCGGTCATCGTCGGGGCGTTCTTCGAAAAGAAACAGCTTTCCCGCCACATCGCGCCGGTAAATTCCGAACTGCGGGTCGTCGGGAACATACACCACCTCCGGATTGGTATGAAAAATACCTGCAACCCCGGCCAGTGCCGCCACCACCGGTGCAGCGTACGGATTGGAGGCTGAAATCTGATCCTGAACCAAATCCACGGCAAACGTTTTGTGCAGTTCCTCCGGCACGGCGCCTTCCACGTATTTGTCAACAGAGCGTAAAACGTACTGTCTTCCATCTTTGTCTTCAAGTCGTAATGAAAAGGTTTGCTGTCCCCCGCCCCTTTTCAAAATTTTCAGTCCGCCCTTTTTTGTGCCGATGTCAAACACCGGCACTTTTACAGGGGTTTCCCAAACCTTTCTGTAATTTTCGCCCATCCAGGTGTAACCCGACTCCGGGATGTTGTATTTTGTACTTGCAACTGCTTCCACGCTGTCCGGAAACTGCACTTCAATTATAGTTTCGGGCCCGTCTGCCGGAAGCTTTTTTTCGTAAAGTATTTTTCTGAAAAGATTGTCATCTGCATTGTAAAACGAAAGCTGGCATGTTCCATCGGGTGAAAAAGTAAGTTGTGCAAAGCCCTTTTCATCCGAGCCAAACTCCGGCAAATCTTTCCGCACATACTCCCGGTTTTGCCACGAACCGGAAATAACAAAATGGATGTTATCGTGTTGAAAATACTGCAAATTGGCTTCCCCGGCCGAAAGATATACCACATCGGGGTATTTTTTTAAAACAGAAAGCAAACCACTTCGGAAACTTTTAAAATCGGGGTGCTGGTTATCGTACCGGG
>CAZXHP010000161.1:6865-8299 GCA_964639655.1 uncultured Mariniphaga sp. | reverse complement strand
ATTGGAATAAAAAACCCTACCTCCGGTGGAGTGAGAAAGTTAAAAGTTTAAAGTTTCGGGGTTAAAATGAGAGGACAAAACACCGGTGGAACAAAATAATTGTATTGCAAACCAAAATATTAAAGACTTTTAAAACACAACAACCAATCCCCATCTATCTCCACCAATCTCAATAAATCTCCACCAACTATTCAGCATTGATTAAATCGGCGAATCAGAATTCGCCGCACCCCTCATCCCAGCAACATCGTAATCAACACAACCATTGCCGGGTACTTCTTCAGCAACTGTTCGCGGATTTGCTTTTTGGATTTTGAAATCTGTTTCTCCACCATTTTAATGCTGATTCCCAGCTCTTCTGCAACTTCTTTTTGTTTTTTCCCTTCTAATTTACTTTTTACAAATACCTCCTTCATTTTGGCCGGCAAACCGTTCACGGCTTCCTTTAACGCAACCAGCAGCATCTCTTCCAGGCTTTTTTCTTCCTTCTCATTTAAATCGAGTTGATAAAGGTACTGCAGCTCGTTTACATTTAAACTTTCAACTTCTACCAGACCTGACTCCAGTTTTTTCCGCTTTAAAAAATTGAGGCATCTGTTTCTGGCCATCACAAAAAGAAGACTTTCCAGGCGTTTACCGGCATTAATTTCAGCACATTTCTCCCAAAGGGCGATAAAACAATCCTGAATAATATCCTCTGATGCACTTTCATCTGACACAAAAAGCTGACAATACCCTTTTAAACGCGGATAAAGCAAACGAAAAGCCTCTTTAAAGGCTTCAGGATTTCCTTTTTGAAGTTCCAATTTTGTTTCAGTGCTGAACATCGCGCAAAATTAGGTGAAAATCCTTTCAAAAAAAATGAAACCGGAAATTTCGAAAAATTGAGTGATCCGAAAATAATTCAATTCAATTCGGTTGTCAATGGAATGGTTGAAGTGAACATTTTCCCTATTCCGCCGATAAAAAATCGTGCAATTCGTTTAAATGATCGGCCCCGATTAACCCAACACCGGCCTGGTACAGCTCTGTCCAAACCGCAATTCGTTGTTCAGGTGTAGCATTCGGGGTTCCCCAGAACCGGAGAATATACCCCTGTTTCCGTGCTTTTGCCGCCAGTTGGTGTAGCTTTGTTTTTTCATTTTCCTGCATTTGCCCGGTGCCGTCCCATGTAAAAAATTTCACCCAGTTGTCGCTCACAACAGGCATTAACATTGGGGAAATACCGGAATCCAGGTTTTCCAGCCGCCCGTCGTAACCGGCATAACGGGTTGTTTGCGATTGCATAAATTCAAAGGGCCGGTTTCCCGAAACCACTACCATTACAGCGCCGGGTTTCTTTTTCCCATTTTCAAAAACGGTCAGCACCGGTTTGTATTCTTCCAGAATTTTGTGCAGTAACTGGTAGGTTTTTAATCCGTCATCTTTGATATC
>CAZXHP010000161.1:0-6765 GCA_964639655.1 uncultured Mariniphaga sp. | reverse complement strand
TTATTTTCATCAACACGAAAAAGTGAGGCAATATTTTCGCCGGTTTGATCCTGCCCCAACCCTACCAGAAAAAGTTCATCATTTACATTAAAAAGATTGATATTCTGCCAGGGCAGCCAGTGTCCTGCCAGCCATTCTTTTTTAAAAGCAGTTTGCGTATTCAGTGAATAAATTAGCCTGAATTTGCCACCGGGGAAATCAGTAGTATTACAGGCATAAAAATCGATGTTTCGGGTGTCCCAGTCTCCCACTGCCAGCAAAATTTTATCTTCATATTCGGTCATTCCCACACAACCAGCTGTCGATCTGAATTCTGCCCCTTTTCGTTCAATCACCGCAACCGGCGGAGCCAGTGGTTTTTCAGGTTCGGAAAGGTCATAAATACAAACTTTCGATTGGTTTTTGGCGTCGTTGTCCTCTATTCCTACCGCCATATAATTTTGAAAAACCTGGAAACCACCGGCATGTTTAAAAGGTTGTTCCATCAGCCTGTTTACCGCAACTACTTTGTTCCTTTTTCCCTGTTTAACTACGACACAATACGACCAGGAACCGGAACTCCCGGTTAAAATAAAGTAACTGCCGGAACGGGTTTGAAGCGATTGAATTCCCTGAAGATGCCCGCCCGAATTATGGATGTCAAACGTGTTATAAAAACGAATCGTTTCAGGGGAAGATTGAAAGTGGGCCCATTGTTCCGTCAACTGTTTTGGTTGTGAATTTTGTGCTGCACAGTTCAACCCCATAAAAATAAATAATGCAGTAGCTGCCAAAAGAGCGTTCAACCGTACAGCATTAAAAGAGAAGGTTTTGTATTGTTTTTTTCTTCCGCAGGTACACATGGTTGTGTGGTTAAATAATTTCATCCAGTTTTACAGTGCGCCCTTCTTCTACCGATTTTTTGGCTGCCAGTGCAACAGCCATGGAATGCAAACCATCGTTGCCGCTTACCGGCATTTCGCCACCGGCTGTCAATGCATCAATAAATTCCCTGATTTCAAAGTTGTAGGACGCATCATATCTTTGGAGGAAAAAATGCAGCGGCAAATCGCCGGAAACGCCCGATTCAGTATAAAGTTTGTGATTGTTCGGGAAATTGTTTTCGGCCTGTGCCATTCCCTTGCTGCCAAACACTTCCAGGCGCTGATCGTACCCGTAAACCGCCTTCCGGCAGTTGTCGATAACCGCCATGGAACCGTCGGCAAAGGTGAGGGTAATAATGGCTGTATCGATGTCACCTGCTTTCCCGATTTCCGGGTCAACCATCACCGCAGCTTTGGCAAACACTTCTTTTACCTGTTTTCCCGAAATATAACAGGCCATGTCGAAGTCGTGAATGGTCATATCGAGGAACAACCCGCCCGAAACTTTAATATATGAAACCGGCGGTGGTCCGGGATCGCGACTGGTAATTTTTACGATTTGAACCTCGCCTACAGAACCATTTTCCACCAGTTGCCGTATTTTTTTGAATTCGGGATCAAAACGGCGGTTAAAACCCAGCATCAGTTTTACACCACTTTGATCCACTATTTTCAAAACTTCCCGAACCCTGTCGAGTGAAAGATCCAGCGGTTTCTCACAAAAAATTTGTTTGCCGGCTTTTGCAGCTTTTACAACATAACCGGCGTGGGTGTCGGTGGGCGAACAAATTACCACTGCATCCAGGTCGGGAACAGCCAGCAATTTGTCAAAATCCGTCACAAAAACGGGCACATTAAATTCACCCGCAATGTTTTTTGCTTCATCCAACACATCCATGACTGCCACCACTTCGATTTCAGGGAAGTTGCGGCATAAATTTTTCAGGTGAATTTTTCCGATTCTGCCGAGTCCCGCTACTGCAATATTAATTTTTTTCATTTTGATAATAGTTTTACATTTTTCTTCATTTTTGCACCGTGACCCGGTGATTCAAAATTGAAAAAGCAGCCTGGCTTCAGCCTTTAATGCTTATTTCGAATATTAACGGCTAAAGCCTTTTCCTTTATTTCATTTGATCGCCAAGCTAAAGCATGTCGCTAAACATTTATAGCCATAAAGATTTGATAAATTGCCGGTTCCAGGCCGCGCATTTTTTTGGCGATCCCATTCCGGGCAACACATCCTGTTCCACTACAATCCAGCCATCGTACCCGTTTTCATTCAGAATGCTTACAATGGTCCGAAAATCGACATTGCCTTTGCCCAGTTCGCAAAAAACGACCTTTTCCACCGCTTTAAAATAATCATATCCCTTTTTAACAGCGTCCTCTCCCACTGCCGGATCATAATCTTTAAAATGAACATGCCACAACCGGCTGTAATACTTTTTCAGCGCTTCCACCGGGTCGCCGCCGCCAAAAGCGTAATGCCCCATATCAAGGCACAATCCGAGCAGATTGGGGTCGGTCAGCTCCATTAATTTATCCAGTTCCTGCGGCGTTTCCACATAGCCCGCACAATGGTGGTGGAAAACGGTCCGCATTCCAAACGTATCTTTTACAGCTTTCGCCACTTTTTCAGCGCCTGCTGCAAACACCTTCCACTGACTATTGGTCAGACCCATTTTCGGGGTAATCCTGCCCGCATTTTTAATCCGTTCTTCCACCGAACCATTATCATCAGCCAGAATGATAAAAGCATTGGGGTAACCAGCCTCAAACATGAGTCGGGCGGTCTTCAAGGCCTGTTTAACTCCTACTTTATGCGCTTTCTCATCGGACAAGGCCACGGGAACAAAGGCTCCCGCCAACTCCAGGTTTTTCTCTTTTAATACTTTTTTCAATATGGCCGGGTCAGTCGGCATAAAACCCCAGTCGCCCAATTCCGTGCCGGCATAACCGGTTTCCACCATTTCAGAAAGCACCTGTTGGTAACCCAGCGCCTTTCCTTCCAGTTCAAATTCGAGCGCTCCCCACGAACAGGGAGCATTTGCTATTTGTATCATATCGAATATTCTAAAACTTTCTCGTCCACTCTTTTGGCCAGCGTTCGACAACTACTTTGGTTTGCGTATAAAATTCGATGGCATGGCGGCCCTGCCCGTGCAAATCGCCAAAAAAGCTGCTGTTCCACCCGCTAAACGGGAATTGTGCCATAGGAGCGGCCACGCCGATGTTTATCCCAATATTCCCGGCATTGGCCCTGTTCCGGAATGTGCGGGCATTTAAACCGTGCGACGTAAACAAACAAGCCATGTTTCCGTAATTGTTGCGGTTTACAAAATCAATGGCCTCATCCAGGGTAGTCATGTGCAACAAACTCATTACCGGGCCAAAAATTTCGGTTTGAATTACTTCGCCGTCCAAAGCCACATTTTCCAGGATGGTTGGTTTCAGAAAGTTTCCGTTTTCATAACCGCTGATTTTTGCCTTTCTACCGTCGAGCAATAAATTGGCGCCTTCGTTAACCCCTTTTTCAATAAGACTTTCCACCCGGGCTTTGCTTTCGGGCGTAATCACCGGCCCCATTTCAATTCCTTCATCCATTCCAAATCCGGTGGTTTTATGTTTGGCCGCTTCAACCAGCGCTTCTTTAACCGTACCGCGCGAATCACCTACCGTCAGGATATTCGAAGCAGCCAGGCAACGTTGCCCGGCACACCCGTAAACACTGTCGGCCACAATTTTGGCAGCCGTTTCAATATCGGCATCCGGCATCACAATTACCGGATTTTTGGCGCCGCCCTGCGCCTGCACCCGTTTTCCGTTTGCCGCACCACGCTGGTAAATGTACCGTGCCACGTTGGTAGAGCCAACAAAACTAACGGCTTTCACCACCGGATGATCCAGCAGCCCGTCAACACTGGCTTTTCCCCCGTGAACAAGGTTAACCAGCCCTTTGGGCAAATCCAGTTGTTCCATCAGCTCAAAAACCCGAATCATGGTAAGCGGCACTTTTTCAGAGGGTTTTACAATTACACTGTTTCCGCAAGCAATGGCGTAGGGTAAAAACCAGAACGGAATCATTCCCGGAAAATTAAACGGTGAGATAATGGCCGACACGCCAACCGGCTGCCGAATCATAAACTCATCGATACCGGTGGCTACGTTTTCAGAAAATTCGCTCTGAATGAGCATGGGAGTTCCGCAGGCGGTTTCCACATTTTCGATGGCCCGCTGCATTTCTGCTTTCGATTCAGCAAAAGTTTTTCCGCATTCAAGCGTAATTAACCGGGCAATTTCACCGATGTGTTCTTCCAGCAGGTGCTTCAGCTTGTACAACGGCTGTACCCGTTTCATCACCGGAATTTCGCGCCATTCATTAAAAGCTTTGCCAGCCGCGGCAACCGCTGCATCCACATCGGCGCCGGTATTCTCCCCAAACGGCACTTTTGCCAACACCTCCTGGCTTGCAGGATTAATCACATCTTTTGTCTGTGTTTCCCTGCTTTCAATCCAACTTCCGTTGATATAGTTCTTTAAAATTTCCATGATATTTTGTATTTGATTTTATTGATGACCCAACATGATATAGATTAAAATTGTGATGATTACCAACGCTGCCGAAAGGTGATACGCGTACTTCCAGCCGTGCATGTCAACTTTTAAAGCATCACCGCTGTCATTAAATGTTTTCCGCGGAAAATAGTACGATACAATAAACATCAGCATCATATTCAGCACAAATTCAATCCCCCAGATATGAATAAAATGAATGTTGATTTTTAAAATGAATGTGGTGATGATGTAAAAAGCCAAACCAAAAAACAGGGCGACTTTGGCCGCGGCGGCGGATATTTTTTTCAGAAAAAACCCGGCCAGCATAATGGAAGCAATGGGAATAAAAAAGATGCCGTTGAGTTGCTGCAAAAGCTGGTACAAACCTTCGGGAGCATTGGCCACCAACGGGGCCGACAAAATAGCGAACACAGCCAGTATGGAAGATGTCGCCCGTCCAATCCAAACCAGTCGTTTTTCTGAGGCATTTTTATTAAGCAGCCTTTTGTACACATCGATACTAAAAATGGTAGCGGCACTGTTGAGTACACTGTTGAAGGTGCTTAAGACAGCGCCCATTACCACGGCAGCAAAAAAACCGACAAAACCCAGCGGCAGTACCTTTTTGATAAGCGCGGGATAGATAAAATCCTGGCTTTCATACATCGATTCGCCAAAATAGTAAAAACCGATTACCCCCGGAAGTACAATGATAACGGGGATAAAAATTTTTAAAACACCTGTAAACAAAAGGCCCCGCTGTGCCTCTTTCAGGTTTTTTGCACCCAGCGCCCGCTGAATAATGGTTTGATTCATTCCCCAGAAATAGAGCTGATTGATGACCAGCCCGGTAAAAAGCACACCAAAAGGCATCACCGAATCTTTGGCACCGATGACATTGAATTTTTCTGGAGCCGATTCATACACTTTTGAAAGGCCCGTAACCGGGTTTCCGTCGCCAATACTAACCAGCGCCAGCACCGGCACCAGCAGACCGCCGATAAGCAAACCGTAACCGTTGACAGTATCGGAATAAGCCACCGCTTTTAATCCGCCAAAAATGGCATACAACGAACCAATGGCGCCAATGCCCACCACGGTAATCCACAATCCTTCCGATTTACTCACATTCAGCACTTCCGAAATATTAAATATACTTTCAAGATTGATGGCTCCTGTGTATAAAACAATCGGCAACAGGGTTACCACAAACGAAACCACCAAAAACAGGGCAATCAGGCTGCGGGTGGTACCGTCAAATCGTTTTTCCAGATATTCGGGAATGGTAGTGAGCCCCATGCGCAAATACCTGGGAATAAAATACAATGCCGCTACAACAAGCGCAATTGCGGAGGTAACTTCCCAGGCAATAACAATAAAACCGTTTTTATACGACAAGCCATTCATGCCAATCAGGTGTTCGGTTGAGATATTGGTAAGCAGCATGGAACCGGCAATAACCACTCCCGTAAGACTCCGTCCGCCCAAAAAATAATCGTCCGAAGAATTCATTTTGTCTTTTCGCAACCTGTATGTTACATACAATGCGACAAAAACTGTAAAGCCGGTAAAAGATACTACTGTGAGCATGCTGATGTGGTGTTTACATTCATACTTTTTCCTCCTGGTTTGTTTCGATTATCAGTTATAAAAAATGACGTTGTTTTTTCTTTTCTTCTGAATAATTACGATAGGCTTTTTGCACTGAAACAGAGCCTGAAACTTCGGCTACCGGCACATCCCACCAGGCATAAGCATAACCCGCCATTTTTCTCTCCGGAACCGTTTGAATGTAAACCACCGTTGTTTTTTCCTCTTTTTTTGCTTTTTCCAGCGCCTCGTTCAAGGTGGCAATGGTGGTGGTTTTGTACACTTTGGCGCCCAGACTTTGCGCATTTAAGGCCAAATCAACCGGGAGCCGTTCTCCTTCCAAATACCCAGTTTGTTCATCTCGGTAGGAATATTTTGTACCAAAACCTTCACTGCCAATTGATTTTGAAAGGCCGCCAATGCTGGCAAACCCGTTATTATCAATAAGAATAACCGTGATTTTGTAGTGTTCCTGCAACGAGGTAATAATTTCGGAGGGCATCATCAGGTAACCGCCGTCGCCCAGAATGACATAAATTTCCCGCCCGGGGCAGGCCATTTTTGCTCCCAGTCCGCCCGAAATTTCGTAGCCCATACAGGAATAACCATATTCCAGATGAAAACCTTTGGAATTGCGGGTTCGCCATAATTTATGCAAATCGCCCGGAGCACTGCCCGAGGCGCACAACACCACATCTTCAGGGCCGGAAAAAGTATTGACAGCCCCAATTACTTCGGCCTGGCCGGGAATTTC
>CAZXHP010000160.1:0-8701 GCA_964639655.1 uncultured Mariniphaga sp. | reverse complement strand
GAAGATATTACCGAAAAGAAAAAGATGATTGACGATTTGATTATTGCCAAGGAAAAGGCAGAAGAAAGCGACCGGTTGAAATCTGCATTCCTGGCCAATATGAGTCATGAAGTTCGTACACCCATGAACGGCATTATGGGTTTTACCGAATTGCTAAAGGAACCCAAATTAACGGGCAAAGAAAAAGACGAATACATTAAAATTATTCAGAAAAGCGGCCAGCGAATGCTCAATACCATAAACGATTTAATTGAAATTTCGAAAATTGAGTCAGGTTCGCTGGAAGTAAAGTTAAGCACAGTAAAAATAAACGAACAACTGGAATACATTTACCAGTTTTTTAAACCCGAAACAAAAGCAAAAGGACTGGTATTCAGCTGTTACACTGCATTATCAGATGAAGAAGCTGTTGTGGATACCGACCAGGAAAAACTGAACGGGGTGCTGATGAACCTGATTAAAAATGCCATAAAATACACCAGTTCGGGCGAGATTGAATTTGGATACCGGCTTGCCGGTAAAAATCTGGAATTTTTTGTGAACGACACCGGAATTGGAATTGAAAAACAACACCGGAAAATGGTTTTCGAACGTTTTGCCCAGGCCGATATTAGTTTGTCCAAACCTTACGAAGGGGCAGGTTTGGGACTTTCAATCGCCAAAGCCTATACTGAAATAATGGGTGGAGAAATAGGATTTAATTCTGACCCGGGAAAAGGCTCACAATTCTTTTTTACCATTCCCTTTGTGCAAAATGATACACAAACAACGAAAACTGAACCGGTAAAAAATCAGCCAAACGGAGACGATATCTTAAAAAAACTCACAATTCTTGTTGCCGAAGATGACACCACAGGACAAATTTTTATTTCAGAATTACTAAAAGGAAAATGCAAAAAAATATTTATTGCAGAAAATGGAAAAGAGGCCGTTCAATTGTTTTCTGAGAATTCTGAAATTGACCTGGTTTTAATGGACATAAAAATGCCGGTGATGGACGGTTATGAGGCAACTGCCAAAATTAAGGAAATCAATCCGGATACTGTTGTTATTGCCCAAACAGCTTACGCTTTGTCGGGCGATAAGGAAAAGATAATGGAAGCCGGTTGCGACGACTACCTCCCGAAACCTTTTCCCGGAAAACGTTTGACCGAACTGGTTTGGAAACATTTTGGATAAAAGGTAAACTTTCCTCAAAAACATGTTAAAAATTATTTGTCGTTAACGTTAACGGTAAATAAATATTATTAGCTTTGCACCCAAAATTCATCTAAATCAAATTATTTATGATTCTTGGTTTATTAAAAGAACACGGGAACGAAACACGTGTAGCTTTATTACCGGAAATAGTAAAAAACATGGTTGAACTGAAAGTTGAGGTTCACGTGGAAAAATCGGCCGGTGAAAAAGCATTTGCAACCGATGACGCTTACAAAGAAGCGGGTGCAAAAATTGCAACGCGGAAAGAAATTTTTGAAAAAGCAGAAGTTTTACTTCAGATTCAGCCACCTTCCGGCGAAGATTTAAAAAACCTGAAGGATTCTCAGGTATGGATAAACGCATTCAATCCGCTTTGGGAAACCGACCTCGTGAAAACATTTCAGAAGAAAGGAATTACAACTTTCAGTCTCGACTCTATCCCGCGTACCACAAGGGCGCAGGCCATGGATATCTTGTCGTCTATGGCAACCGTCGCAGGGTACAAGGCGGTTCTGGAAGCAGCATTGAAGTTGCCTACATTTTTTCCCATGTTTATGACCGCTGCAGGCACTATTCGTCCGGCAAACGTATTGATTCTGGGCGCAGGTGTGGCCGGATTGCAGGCTGTTGCCACCGCCCGGAAACTGGGTGCACAGGTTTATGTATTCGATGTGCGTTCGGCTGTAAAAGAGGAGGTAAAAAGTTTGGGCGGAAAATTTGTCGAGGTGGAAGGAGCCACCGAAGACAAAGCTGCGGGAGGTTATGCCGTTGAACAAACCGAGGAATACAAAAAGAAACAGCAGGAAGCCATTAATGCACAGGCTGTAAAATCTGATGTTATTATTTGTACGGCGCAAATTCCCGGAAGGAAAGCACCGCTTCTCGTTTCCAAAGCAACCGTGGAGAAAATGAAACCCGGTTCGGTAATTGTCGATTTGGCAGCTTCGTCGGGAGGGAACTGCGAACTGACCAAAAATGATGAAACTGTTGTTCATCAAAATGTTACTGTTATCGGTCAGTCGAATTACCCGGCACAGACTCCGCTCGATGCCAGCCGGATGTTTGGAAAAAATGTGCTCAACTTTATGAAACTTATCATTGGTGAAGAGGGCGCTTTGAATCTCAATTTTGAAGACGATATTGTAAAAGGAACCTGTATTACTCATAAAGGGGAACTTTATAACGAAAGAGTTAAATCAGTAATTGAAAACAACTAAAAATACCAGATATGGAACAAATATTACAGTATTTTTTCGAATACAAAGAAGCTATTTTTATTATCGCACTATCCATTTTTCTGGGTATTGAAGTGATTTCCAACGTTCCCGCAGTGTTGCATACCCCGCTTATGTCGGGAGCCAACGCAATCAGCGGTGTCATTATCATCGGAGGCATTATCCTGGTGGGGCACGCCGACCTCTCCAAATTTTCTGTCGATTTGGTGCTCGGAATCCTGGCACTCATTTTTGGAACACTAAACGTTGTAGGCGGTTTTGCCGTTACCGACAGAATGCTCGAAATGTTTAAAAAGAAAAAAAAGTAGGAAATCATGGATAAAGGAATAATACTGAACACTATAACCGGATTCACTGTTGGCGGCACATTACTCGAATTGAGTTACCTGGTTGCCGCACTTTTATTTGTTGTGGGATTAAAAATGCTGTCACATCCCGAAACTGCCCGAAGAGGTAACCTCTGGGCTTTTGGCGGGATGGCGCTGGCAATGATTACCACCGTTATTTTGCATAAAAATCCTGATGGAAAAGGCATTTCGTTAACCAACATCTGGATAATTCTGGCTGCAATTGGCGTAGGTGCAGCCATCGGCTGGACCATTGCGCGGAAGGTAAAAATGACTGCCATGCCGCAGCTCGTTTCCTTTTACAATGCAACCGGAGGTGCTGCCTCTGCCCTGGTAGCTTTGCTTGAATATCCCAATGCCGTTGCAGGCGATGTGGGTTCCATTCTGGTTACTGTTTTAGGTCTGATAATTGGCGCCGTGGCATTCAGCGGAAGTATGATTGCCTACGGAAAACTCGACGGCAAAGTGGGCGACCTGATGAAACCGTTTATGACTTACATTAACCTGTTTTTAATGGCAGTCACACTGGGATTGGGTGCATACATTGTGGCCTCCCCTAACCCACCGTCCGAAATGATTTGGGCCATTTATGCTTTGCTGGGGCTGGCGCTGGTTTACGGAGTTATGTTTGTAATGCCCATTGGAGGCGCCGATATGCCTGTGGTTATTTCATTGCTGAACTCATTTACAGGTATTGCAGCAGCTATGGCGGGGTTTATTTACAACAACCAGGCAATGATTCTCGGGGGTATTCTGGTAGGAGCTGCCGGTATGATTCTGACAGTATTGATGTGTAAAGCGATGAACCGTTCCCTCATCAATGTTATAGTGGGTGCATTTGGCGGTGGCGTTTCAGCGGCCTCAGGCGAACAGGGAACCATTAAGGAAATCACCTTGAGCGATGCCGCTGTTTTGCTGAGTTATTCGCAGAAGATTGTTATAATTCCGGGGTACGGTTTAGCCGTAGCTCAGGCGCAACATATCGCACAGGAACTGGATGAACTACTGGAAGGAAAAGGTGTGGATGTGAAATATGCCATTCACCCGGTAGCCGGCCGTATGCCCGGACACATGAATGTGCTGCTGGCCGAAGCCGATGTGCCGTATGAAAAACTGGTTGAAATGGACGACATCAATCCCGATATGCCTAACGTGGATGTGGCCATTGTGGTGGGCGCCAACGATGTGGTAAACCCTGCTGCCTACGACGACCCGGGCAGCCCCATATATGGCATGCCGATTATCGATGCCCATCTGGCTAAAAATATTATTATTATGAAACGTGGAATGGGTAAAGGTTATGCAGGAATTGAAAACGCACTGTTTTTTAACGATAAAACACGAATGCTTTTTGGAGACGCTAAAAATTCTATTCAAAAACTGGTTACTGAAATAAAAACGATGTAAACAATTCGGTTTTTTTAGGGTTAAAAAGAAATCTCACTTGTGGGGTTTCTTTTTTATTTCAGTAAATCGTGTATTTTTGTGACCTTGAAAACAAAACTTGCTCTGAACGAATACAATAAAATGCTGAAAGTATGCCGGAAAAACTAAAAACTTATTATGCACCTGCCGAGAGAGCACACCCTTTACAACTTGAAAAAGATGCCCGGATGTTTGCCGAAAATATAATTCTGGCCAAAATCGCAAATTCCGTTTCGTCAATGCTGGTCATTCTTAACCAACAGCGGCAAATTGTTTATTCGAATGCACTTTTTCTGAAATTTTTAAATATTGCCGACAACAACCTAATCATTGGTAAACGCCCCGGTGAAGCAGTAAACTGTATGCATGCCTACTCTGACACATCTGCTGAAGGAAGTTGCGGGACAACAGAGTTCTGTCGGACTTGCGGAGCGGTTGGAGCGATACTGGAGGCTCAGATGGGAACAAAATCTGAAAGGGAATGCAGAATTACCAATTGTTCCAATGAAGCCCTGGATATGCGTGTAACAGCCACTCCATATCACGAAAACGGTAATAATTACACGGTATTTGCCATTCACGACATAAGCAATGAAAAGCGCAGACAAATGCTCGAGCGGGTCTTTTTTCACGATGTGTTAAACAGTGCCGGCGGAATCTCCGGACTTTCATCCATCCTTCAGCAAATTAATGATCCTGCCGACATCAAAGAAATTGCAAAAACCATTAACAGGGCAGCGAACAATATGGTGGACGAAATTCAGGCCCAACATCAGCTGATGGCTGCTGAAAGGGGCGATCTCGAACCTGAATTTGTGACTACCACTTCACTGACTTTACTTAATGACGTGGCCGATCTTTTTTCGAAGCACGAAACGGTAAAAGACAAAATACTTCATATTTCAAAAGACCTCGACGACATACTTGTTTATACCGACCCGGTTATTCTGAGAAGAATTTTGGGAAATATGGTTAAAAATGCTTTGGAAGCGTCGCCCCCCAAAGCTACCGTCATGCTTTCGTTTCTGGAAAAAAACCATTCCATCCGGTTTTCGGTGCATAACAGCTCCTGGATTAGCAGGGAGGTTCAGTTACAGCTGTTTAAGCGCTCGTTTTCAACCAAAGGCGCCGGAAGAGGTATTGGTACTTACAGTATGAAACTTTTGGGTGAAAAATACCTGAAAGGAAAAGTCTGGTTTCAAAGTTCCCCTGAAAAAGGAACTACCTTTTATATTGCTGTCCCCAAAAAAGCAGGCTCTAAATAGACCAATGCAGGAAAAGAACTTCAATGGAAATATTACCCGCAAAATGAGATTTTCAGACCCTTAAAATAACAACAACTGTTATTATTTTTACTCCTGAATCAAATTTCCAAAAGATGAAAATTTCCGTTACCGTCTTAATCATTGTTTTAGCTTCTGGTTGTTTAAAACCGAAAACAAATGAAGAGAAGTACCTTTTGTGGGCAAAGAATTTTTCAAATGCCGTTATGCACCGGAGCGACAGCTTAATTTATTACGACCGGGAAAAGCCAAAATACGAGTACGATTACGCTTTTCTGGCGTCAGCCATCGATAAACTGGGCCAATACGATAAAAAATATTCGGATTACGCACGGGCCTACATCGATTATTTTGTACAGGAAGACGGTACAATTGAAAGTTACAAATTAACCGATTACAACATCGACAGGGTGAGACCGGGACTGAATATGTTGCATTTGTATGAAAAGACCGGAGAAGAAAAATACAAAACAGCAGTTCAAACATTAGTCAGCCAAATGGAAAACCATCCCCGTACCAAAACGAATGGTTTCTGGCACAAAAAAGCATACCCGTGGCAAATGTGGCTCGATGGTTTGTATATGGCATCTCCGTTTCTGGCAAAATATGCCCAAATGTTTGGCGAACATCAGTGGTTCGACGAAGTAACCTTTCAGCTTCAACTGGTTTATGAAAAAACGCTCGATAAAAAAACCGGTTTGCTATACCACGCCTGGGACGAAAGCCGGGAACAACTCTGGTGTAATCCGGTAACCGGGCAATCAAAACATTTCTGGAGCCGTGCCACCGGCTGGTACATGATGGCGCTGGTGGATGTGCTGGATTACCTTCCTGAAAACCATTCGAACCGAAGTACTGTCGTTGAGTTACTTAACAAACTTAGTGAAGCGCTTTTAAAGGTTCAGGATGAAAAAACCGGCTTGTGGTACCAGGTACTCGACATGGGCGGACGCGAAGGAAACTATGTGGAAGCATCAGGTTCGGCCATGTTTATTTATGCCTTTGCCAAAGGAGCCAAAAAGGGATACCTGCCTGAAAAATACTTCGACATAGCTGAAAATGCATTCGATGGTTTAGTGGAAAATCTGGTCATTCAGGATAAAGATGGTTACCCGACGCTTACCAATACCTGCGGAGCTTGTGGTTTGGGCGGAAATCCCTACCGCATGGGCGACTATGAATACTACATTTCTGAAAAACAAATTGATAATGACCAGAAAGGTGTGGCGCCGGTAATACTGGCGGCGATTGAACTAAACAGGTAATTCCGGTATTTCTTTCTGGGAAATAATTCCCGAAAAAAGATACAACTTGCCCCATCTGATAAATATGCACATTGTCATTGGGAAAAGTTTTTGGTATCTTCTTTTTAATCATGGGTAAATTGCAATCATTATTCATTTTAAAAACAAAATACCTATGAGACGATTATTTACATTTATTTTAATTTCTGTTTTTTGTGCATTTTTTGTAAATGCACAGGAATGGAACATGAGCAATGATGAATTCAATTCATTGGGTGTTCTAAGTGAAACAACTGTTATTAATGGATTAACCATTTATGCGAACAGTGAAAAAACGGTTGAAATTGATTCTAATAACAAATCGCTTGATGGAATGGAATTTAGCCATCGGTTAAAATTAGGTGGTTCTGGTGATTTCGATGATGAAGGACAACCACTCGGACGCGTTTTATCTGTCGAAGTTACCGGCGATGCCAAAATTACCGTTATTGGAATGTCTTCAAGCAGTAGTGCTGACAGAGAATTACATCTGGCTGCAGAAAACAAAAATTCTGTTTTTGCTACATTCCCGGCATTAGGCACTCCCATTTCAAAAGGGGAATACAATTATACCGGAGGTCCGACAACAATTTATCTCTATTCACCAAGTAGCGGTGTAAATATTTATTATTTGAAAGTTGAAGAAGATTTGAATGGAGAAGACATCGCTGAAGGCGAATGGAACATCAGTGATCCGCAGTTCAATGCACTGGGAAGCTTTACCGAAACGCTGGTTGTTGATGGTTTAACGATGTACGCTGCCGAAGGAAAAAATCTGGAAGTTGACGGCAACAATAAAACTCTTGAAGACTGGACGTTCACGCACCGTTTAAAATTTGGTGGTGCAGGTGGTTTCGACGAAGATGGAAAACCATTGAACCGGGTTGTGGCATTTGATGTACCGGGCAATTCAAAAATTACAATTGCTCTTCAATCCTCATCCGGAAGTGAGGACAGGGTACTGAATGTAGCTGTTGACCACAAAGACGAAATTATTGCTCAGGTACCGGCATTGGGAGCTTCCATTTCCAAAGGCGAAGTGGAATATATTGGCGGTCCGGCTTCCATTTATCTCTATTCACCCAGCAGTGGTGTAAATATTTATTTGATTAAAGTTGAGCCACTTACTGTAAGCGCACCAATAATCAATATCCCGGAAGAAGTCAGGGTATTTCCGAATCCTGCAAACGACAGGGTATTTGTAAATGTAAAACAGCCAACCCAGATTGCCATTTACAATCTGGCCGGCAGTATGGTTAAATCAAGATTGATTGAATCGCAAAACGATTTTATTAATGTGAGTGATTTACAACCGGGCATGTATCTGATTAAGTCTCAGTTTACCAATGAATTTACTCAAAAATTAATTGTAAGGTAAACTTTTTCAAACTACTTTATAATCGAAAACCGTCCTTGTTTTACAGGGGCGGTTTTTTTTGTTTCAGTGTATATACTATGGAAACTCTATCCATTTTGTAAAGCCAAGTCCAAGGTCTGTGCTCCCCGTTAAAGCAATCCGGGCCATCGAATTCGCTCCTTCCACCGAGAGATGGGTATCGTCTTTTCTGCCTTCGGGAAACCGTTCATCCGGTTCAGTCCACAAATAGATATCTTTTGATGTCCTTTCTCCCAGATAGTTAATCCATTCTTTCGTCATTTTTTGCATATCAACCAGCGGCACATTCAGTTTCCGGGCTACCTGTCTCATGGCGTCGGGATAATCTCCGTGCGTGTCAGTAAGAATTCCGTTCACTCCAAATTTTCTTCTCACTATGGGAGTGAAAAGAACGGGAGTTGCTCCTTTGGCGCGCGATTCAACGACAAACTTTTCGAGGTTTGCCGAATAAGTCCCGAATGGCGAAGTATAGCGGGACGGATCATTTTCCTTTTGATCATTATGTCCGAACTGGATAAACACATAATCACCA
>CAZXHP010000159.1:3616-8759 GCA_964639655.1 uncultured Mariniphaga sp. | reverse complement strand
ATAAATTCCAAAAATAAAGCACCAAATCACAAACAGGATAAGCCATTTTGGATTTTAATTTCCTGGAATTTGAAAATTATTTGTGGTTTGTTTTTTTGTCTTTTGCTATTTTTTGTTCATTTCGTTTTTTGATTAGTCCGGCTCTGGCCAAAGTCATTACCAGCACGCCGGCCACGGTTAAAAATCCTCCCACAAGCTGATGCGGCAGCGGCAAAGTACCAAAAAACAGATAAGCGCCAATAAGTACAAAAATTCCTTTCGTGCTTTGTACCACCGACGATTTGGATGCTTCCAGGTAACGAAATGAATAGTAAATGGTGAGTATGGCCAGAAAAGGCCCCAACGTGGCCCCGATAGCAATATTCTTCAATGCCGACAAAGGAATGGCGAACGACTGTTTGTACACAAAAAACATAATAAAAGAAAACGTCAGCAACCAAACCGAGCGGTTGAGGTTCAACAACTCAGGACTCAGTTTTTTCACATGAACCTTTACCACCAAAGAGGCTACGGTGGCAAAAAAAGCATTCAGTAAAACAACTCCTGTTCCCGGAATGAACAGCTTCTTCAAATCGGTTTCGCCGGTGTAGCCAATAATAAATGCACCGGCCAGCGCCAGAAAACCGCCCACAATCTCAACAGGGCCGAACTTTTCGCCCAAAACCAGTACTCCGCCGAGTACCAGCATCACCGGATACATGCTTCCCAAAAAAGAAGTAACTGCCGGGTCGGGAATAATGTGAATGGACAGGTAAAAAGAAGTTGTGGTTAATATTTCCAGAAAGCCAAGGGTAATCAAAATTCGCGTCTGCCGTTTGGTAAGCACCCGCACTTGTTTCAAACTGTTATTGCGCAACGTGTACAGCAATATCAACACAGTGCTTACGGCAAACCAGTAAACTCCGAACTGCGCCATATGCACTTCGTTCATTGCAGCCTTACTGAAAATGTATTCGTTGGAAAAAGCCAGTGTGCCGATTATGGCAAACAAGTATCCCTTAAACCTGTCCGATTTCATGTTCGCGTTAAAAATTGGTGAGCAAAAGTAAGAAAAATTGAACGGGTAAATTCTAAAAAAAATGGATTCCGCTTATTAAACCAACGAAATCCATTTTTATTCCTCCGATTCATTTTCTCATTCCAGCATAAACCGGACTTCCCTCACCTCATCGCTGCTGCCGCCTATAAAAACGATAAACTCGCCGGGTTCGGCCACAAAATCCAAATCGTAGTTATAAAATTTCAAATCTTCTTCTGAAAGCGAAAAACTTACCTCGTTCGATTCGCCTGATTTCAGAAATATTTTCTGAAACCCTTTCAGTTCTTTCACCGGACGGGTAATGCTGGTCACCACATCGCGGAGGTACAACTGCACCACTTCTTCTCCGTCGAAATCGCCGGTGTTGGTCACCGTAACTTTGGCTTCCAGTGTTTCGCCCGATGTAAGACTTGTTTTGCTCAACGCAACGTCGCTGTACTCAAATGTGGTGTAACTCAGGCCGTAACCAAACGAAAACAGGGGTGAGTTGGGCGAGTCAAGGTAATTGCTTTTAAACTTCTCAAATTCATCGCCTGCCTGTGGCCTTCCGGTGTTGCGGTGCGCGTAATAGATGGGAATCTGTCCCACATTTCGTGGGAAGGTCATGGTTAGTTTTCCGGATGGATTATAATCTCCGAACAGCACGTCGGCAATGGCATTTCCGGCTTCCACACCCGGATGCCAGGTCAGTAATATGGCGTCGGCCAGTTCAACTTCTTCTTCAATGGTTAAAGGACGACCGGCCATAAGCACCAGCACCAGTGGTTTTCCGGTTTCAGCCAGCGCACGGATGAGTTTTTTCTGTTCTTCCGGTACATACAGGTTTGTCCGGTTGCCCGATTCGCCACTCATTTCGGTAGCTTCGCCTATCACGGCCACCACCACATCGGCACGGCGGGCAGTGTTCACCGCTTCGCGCAGCATCACTTCCGGTGAGCGTTCATCGATGTCGATGCGCGTTCCGAAAACATTCACTTTTTCAGCGAAATCCAGATCATCGGAAATGTTGGAACCGCGGGCGTAAAGAATGTTCACCTCATTGCCAGCTACGTTATTAATGCCTTCCAGTACCGGGACCGAAAGCTGCGGATTTCCGGTGGGCGCCCAGGTACCGAGCATGTTGTTTTTATTGTCGGCCAGCGGCCCTATTAAAGCCACTGTTCCCGACTTTTTCAGCGGCAATACCTGGTTATTATTCTTCAGCAAAACAAAAGAGCGGGCTGCCACCTCGCGCGCTGCCTGCCGGTTTTCAGCAGTCAGAATTTCATTTTCAGGACGTGTTGCATCAAAATATCTGTAGGGATCTTCAAACAATCCCAGTTTATATTTTGCTTCCAAAACCCGGCGGCAGGCCAGGTCGATTTCCGCTTCGGTCACTTTTCCTTCATCCAGCGATTTTTCCAACGTAGTTAAAAAACCTTCGCCCACCATGTCCATATCGAGACCGGCTTTGAGCGCCAGCGCTGAAACCGCCTGCAAATCGCCCATTCCGTGGTCTATCATTTCGTTTACCGAAGTGTAGTCCGACACCACAAAGCCGTCAAATCCCCACTGTTCGCGCAACAGTTCGGTAAGCAACCAGCGGTTTCCCGACGCCGGAATTCCGTCCACATCGTTAAACGACGTCATCACACATCCCACGCCGGCATCTACAGCCGCTTTGTAAGGCGGCAGGTAATCATTGAACATCCGGTTGCGGCTCATGTCCACCGTATTATAGTCGCGACCGGCTTCCGAAGCGCCATACAATGCCATGTGCTTTACGGTGGCCATCATGGTATTTTCACGTGCCAGATCGTCCTGCTGGTAGCCGCGAACCATGGCTTCGGCTATGCGGGAACCGAGGAACGGATCTTCGCCGGCGCCTTCGGCCACACGTCCCCAGCGCGGATCGCGGGCAATATCAACCATAGGCGAAAAGTTCCAGAAAATACCGTCGGCAGTGGCTTCCTGCGCGGCAATGCGGGCTGTTTTTTCAATGAGCTCCATATCCCAGCTTGCCGATATTCCCAAAGGAATCGGGAACGTAGTTTTATACCCGTGAATGACATCGGAGCCAAAAATCATCGGGATTCCCAGCCGACTTTCTTCCACGGCCAGTTGTTGCGCCTGGCGAAGTCTGTCCGGTCCGTAAATGCCGAAAATTCCACCTACCTGTCCGGATTTTACCTTGGCTTCAACGTCTGTACTTACCACCGAACCCGTTGGAATTCCGCCACCAGGAGTTATCAGATTCAGCTGCCCGATTTTCTCCTGAACGGTCATCCGGTTCATCAAATCGCCGATAAACCGGTTCATTTCAGATTCTTTCTCCTGTTGCCCGCACGAAACAAATAGTGCAAAAACAACTGCCCACAGTATTAACTTCTTCATGATTATCTGATTTTATTTAATTTCAATAATTTCCGTTTGTGCTGAAATACCGTTCTCATTAAACGCTTCGATGGCAAAATAATAAGGCGTATCGCGATCGAGGCAACGCATAAAATGTTCGATGTCGTCATAAATCAGCCACGACTGATACAATTTGTCCGGTGCAATTCCCCAGCGGATGTTGTATCCCTGCGCCCCTTTTACCGGGCTCCACGAAAAAGTGGCATCTCTTCGGTCGGTTTCGCGTTTTATTTTGAATCCTTTCACCTGCGCCGGTTTCTCGCCGAAACCCAATCCGAACACCCGGATTTCCGACATCGCCAGATTAGGGCCCGGAACTTCAACATTTTTATACCGGACAAATTTCCCTTCAACCGGCTGGCTTAGAACTATGTATGCATTGGGTGAGTCTTTCCAGCTGTTACTTCTGTCAACTGCAGTTTGCCATGTTTTGCCATCCTCAGAAACTTCGAGAATGAAGCGGTGCCGCAAACCGTCAACACGGGTATAAATACCTGTTTCGTGGTCATGATAATTCAGTTGAAAGGCATAAATTTTTCCCGGATTCAGCATTTCAATTTTTATCCATTGCTTATCGTCATTGGCTTCTGCTACCCAGTACGATTTCGGACTTTCATCGGTCAGCACTTGTGAAATAATTTCGTTGTCGTTATTTTTTTCCAGAGGCATTTCAGTAATGTCGTGATTGTCATCGGCTGAAGTGCTTTTTATAATTTGCATTTGCGATGATGAAACGGTGGTTTTTCCTTTGTATGACAGCAACATCCACCCGTTATGTTGCCCGGCTTTTGTTGGGTGGCTGGGTGCAAACCGCGGGTAATCGCCGTAATGCGTATCGGAGTGCATCAGGCCGTCATTGTCGAAATAAGTGGGGAACATGCACAAACGGCGTTCCCATTGCGCGTTTGAAGCCAGCGCCATGGTTGCAAAATGCCAGTACTGCCCGTTGGTTTGTTTCACCGTTATCCCGTGCCCGGCACCGTTGGTAAAACCGCCCGGCTTAAAACTCATTGGATTGTTTTTCATGTAGGAAAACGGGCCGAGCGGCGTTTCCCCAATGTAAACGCCATCGGCATAAACATTAAATTGTGTACCGGGCGCTGCATACTGCAAATAGTATTTACCATCGTGTTTTGTCATCGATGCGCCTTCCATGTAACCTTTCTTTATGGTGGGATGGAAATTGTTTTCACCAAAACGTTCCCAGCCGTGTTCTTCTTCCACGAGGTTGATCAAATCTTTTTTCACCCCCGTTTCCAGAAAACGATCGTTTTTGTTTAACTCTTTAACCCGGATAGGATAAACATTCGACGAGCCCCAGTACAAATATGTTCTGCCGTCGTCGTCGATGAACAGTTCGGAATCCTGAATATTGTGGGTAATGGAAGCAGTAGGCGTCCATTTTCCGCTTTTGGGATCATCGGTATAAAGAATACTTCCGTAACCGGCCGGGTCGCCGGCAAAGTAAACCACCGAATCTTTATAATTGAATGCCGTCGGTGCGTTGCTTCCTTCGAAAAACCACTGCGCCGGCCTGATAAACTGCCAGTTGACCAAATCGGCGGAATGCCAGTAGCCAAAAGAACGGGTGACAAACATGTAATATTCGCCCCTGAATTCAATGACTGCCGGATCGGCCCCCGAGCGGTACGAAAGATTCCGGCTCGAATTGTAAACCATGTAGGTGTAATCGATATCGAGTGGATTGCA
>CAZXHP010000159.1:0-3516 GCA_964639655.1 uncultured Mariniphaga sp. | reverse complement strand
TGATTTCCAGCGGATCGGTTTGCAGGTCGAACAATTCCCAAATATCTTCTTTGTAAAAGTGCATCAGCTTGTAGCGCTTTGTTTTTACGCCGTAATGTGCCCGTACACTGTGAAATCCCGGAAATTCGTAATAGTGATAATAAAGTGATTCACGCCAATCGCCGACATTTTTGTTTTCAAGCAGTGGCCGGAACGAAAAGCCCTGCATATCTTGCGGGACCTCAATTCCTGCAAAATCCAGAAAAGTGGGTGCAAAGTCGATATTCTGGGTAAGTTCCGAAACCACCGTGCCCGGCTCAATATTTCCGGGAAAACGCATAACCATAGGCATTATCATCGATTCTTCGTACATAAACCGCTTGTCGAACCAGCCGTGCTCGCCGAGGTAAAAACCCTGATCGGTAGTATAAACTACGATAGTATTTTCAGCCAGCCCGTTTTCGTCGAGGTAATCCAGAATTTCGCCCACGCTTTCGTCCACCGATTTGATGGTGGCGAGGTAATCCTGCATATACCGCTGGAATTTCCAAAGTGCAATACTTTTTTCATCGTCGGGATCGAGTTCGAAAAAGGAATCGATTTTATCGCGGTAGGCGTTCCAGAACCGTTCCGTTTGTTCGGGCGTCAGGCGATCAATCCAAACATGCGGCCACGGATCGAAACGAAGGTCGCGGCTTCCTTCGGTTTCCACCATTTTCAGGTCGTGCCCCTCGTACATGTCGCGGTAAATGTTCATCTCCTGATTGGCCGCAGCAAACCGTCCTTCATAATCATCAAAATAAGTTTCGGGGACAGGGAACTCCACATCGTCATACAAATTGTAATGCCGTTCGGCGGGCATCCAGTTGCGGTGCGGCGCCTTGTGGTGCATCATCAAAAAGAAAGGTTTTTCTTTATCCCGGTTGTCCAGCCACTCCTTGGAAAATCCTGTAATTAAATCGGTGACATAACCCGGATAGTTCGTTGTATCTCTTTCGGTAATAAAATCGGGATTGTTGTATTCGCCCTGGTCGTTCAGAATTTTCCAGTAATCGAAACCGGTGGGTTTGGACACCAGATGCCATTTTCCGATGATGGCCGTTTCATAACCGTTTACCTGCAATATTTTCGGCAGGGTTTGCTGCGTTCCGTCGAATCCCTCTCTGGTGTTTCGCATAAAGCCATTTTTGTGGCTGTGTTTGCCGGTGAGTACACTTGCCCTGCTCGGCCCGCAAATTGAATTTCCGCAGTAATTGGCGGTGAACAGCGCACCCTGCTCTGCCAACCTGTCGATGTTGGGTGTTGGCGCCAGTTGCGACACCGGATGCCCGTAGGCGCTGATGGCCTGCACCGCGTGGTCGTCGCTCATGATAAACAGGATGTTGGGCTTTTCGGGTTTCAGATTACCATCTCCAGTGCATCCACTTAATAATGGCAACAGAACAGCTCCTCTAATTAAAAATTTTTTCACTTTTATTCTTTTTTCACCGGCGCTTTCCCCGAAGGGATCCCAATGGGAAGCCCGGTGGTTAACTTTCTCAGCATTTCCCATGGCTTTAGCATTTAATTCCTTTAACGGCTGAAGCCTTTTAGTTATAGGCTGGTTCTGTTCACCGGGCTGAAGCCACGGTGTAAAAAAACCGTTCTTGTACAGTCACATAATAATATAGAATTTGATATAGTTGTTTTATCTCTTTTGTTTCTGAATCAGTAATTTGGTTTGAAAATGATTTTCTCCGCTAATTAGCTGAATCAGGTACATGCCGGAATTCAGTGATGAAATATCCACTACACTCTCTGTACCTGTTGGAATGATATTTCTTTCCAGTATTTGTTTTCCATCTAATGAGTAAATCCTCAACACAACGAATTGACTGAAATCGGCTCCCGGTATTGAAATCATCATTTTCTGTGAGGCAGGATTGGGATAAATTTTCATTTCCTTTCGGACACCTATTTCCTCTGTACCGGTTGAAACTTCATATTCAAAATCCAGTTTATCGAGGCCGGCCCGCAGATCGGCGTCTTTCATTACGGTATTCCAAAGCAACCCGGTGCGGTGGTTTTCCAGCATCACCACAATAGGCCCCTGGTCGATGCCGATATAAGCTTCCTGAACCCAGTCCCGTTCATCGTTAAACGCATCGTAAGGCCCGTAAATGCCGAACAAATCCCCACCCCGCTCCCGGTAGAAATATTTCAGGGCTTTCATCGATTCTTCAGGTGTATAGGGCATGCTGGCCAGGGCAGCCGTTGGGCTGATGGTTCCGTTGTCGTTGTGAACCGGTTGGTGGGCCGTATAACCGTCGGGATCGTCGCTGGCAGTGAGGCCCCAGTTTTTGTCGCTGTAATT
Organism: uncultured Mariniphaga sp.; assembly: GCA_964639655.1. Lineage (GTDB taxonomy): Bacteria > Bacteroidota > Bacteroidia > Bacteroidales > Prolixibacteraceae > Mariniphaga. Next base: position 1,184 of record CAZXHP010000159.1, on the reverse strand, counting down.
GGCGTGTCCTTGCGGATCGGCGATGGCATAGGCATGATGAATTTTTGTCGTGTTCACGTGTTCCTGCCAGTAGTCGGCATATTTGTCGGATAAACCGTGCGGATTGATCCCGAGGTGCGTGTAATGGATAAAAAACAACGGGCCTCCCCAATCGGCTGCCAACCGGATTTCGTGCCCGTAAAACGTGCGCGGATTTACCATGGCACCATTGCCCGCCCAACCCTGGTCATAAACCACTTTGGATATTCCGTATGTGGGAGACGAAGCAGCCATCACATAAGTTACCAGGCATTCGTTCCATCCTGTAACTTTCATGTTTTTCTGAAAGTTTATGTTGGGCGACCAGTGCCAGAACAACACATTTTGCCCGTTGCGGTACCAATCCCAGTCGATTTCTTTCCAAAGCGCATCGGCGGTTTCCCGAATCTGTACCGATTTGGTATCGGTTCCTGTAAAATAATTTTTCAAGGCAATCAAACCCTGTGCTACAAACGACGTTTCCACAATGTCGCCGCCATCATCGTCAGCAGAAAAGGGTTGCGTCTGATAGGTATCGGCATTGTACCAATGCGACCAGGCGCCGTGGTGCCGCTCGCAGTTTTCCAAAAATTCCAGAATCATCAGCACGCGGTCTTTTATTTCCTTCTGCGGTTTGTATTCCCGTTCGTGGGCCACAATCATCGCCATCAGTCCCATCCCGGTAGCGCCCGAAGCGGCAGTACGTCCGTTCCCGTTGGAGCGTTCCAGCGCCATTCCGGTGGTTTGGTGGGCCCCTTCCCAAAAATACCGGAACGAATAACGCTGCACCATGTCCATCAGTTCATCATCTGAAAAATCCCTGATTTGGGCCGAAGTTTCTGCCGGCTCCGATTCACTATCCTGGAAAGTGGAAACCACGCGGTAAAACACTTCGCTGTTCCGTGCCTGTTCAGGAACAAAATCGAGGTAATAATTGTCGGTGGTTTCAGCCCGGGGTTCAAAATTCTCTCCGCCGTCGAACGAGGCGTAAATGCGGTAAACCAAATCTTCCATGGGGAAATCCCAGTTCAGTTCGGCATGGCTGTCGTAACCCTCAGCCGAAAGGTTTTCCACAGCCGGTATTTCTGTAAGGCTTTTATATGCTGAAATTTCATCGACCAGAATAAGCCGCGATGTTCCGTTGTTTTCCGACTGGTTAAAAATGA
>CAZXHP010000158.1:0-8913 GCA_964639655.1 uncultured Mariniphaga sp. | reverse complement strand
AGAGTTGTTTCAAAAAGTTCGTTATTGTAAGCTTTCACATTAAATTCGGTGCCAAACACTTCCACCTCACCGTATTGGCTTTTCACAATAAATGGTTCGGTTTGATGTGCAACTTCAAAATAAGCTTCACCCTTCAGCTCTACAATCCGTTCCTTTGAAAACCGCCCGGGATAACTGAATGTTGACCCGGAATTGACCCACACTTTTGAGCCATCAGGCAATGTAAAATGGGTTTTGCCGCCATACGGAACGGTAACATTTTGAAGGGTAATTTCGGCCTTCCGGGGCTGTGTAAACAATAAAATACTGGTTATCAAACCAATTACCAACACCGCTGCAATGGCAGAAATCCGTTGGTACATTCGAAGCTTTCGAATTTGCAGAGATTCCTGAAGTGCAATTTGATGATGGATGGAATGGAGTAAATTTAAATCGGGTTGAACCGGCGACTCACTTTTCAGGTTTTTTTCCCAGGAACTGCGCAGCAGGCTGGTCACGTAAAAATCTTTTCCCGGATCACGAATAAAAGCAACAGCCTTTTCGTACTCTTCCGGAATACAATCCCCGTTAATATATTTTTCAAAAAGTTCTTGCATCGAAATATTTTACAGGAGTAATACGCAAAAAGCAAATACAACCCTTGCCCGGAATTAAAAAATTTACAAAAAAAGTGCACAATACAGTAAAAGCAGGAGGTCTATTTTTTTAAACTGTTTGCGTAAAAACCTGTTTGCGTGCAACATATGATCTTCGACCGTTTTTACTGAAATACCCAGTTTTCCCGCAATTTCTTTATAAGACAAACCCTCTTCGCGACAAAGTTTAAATATTTCTTTTCGTTTTTCTGGCAGTTGATCGATAATCCGGTCAGCCCTCTCTTTCATTTCTTCGTATTCAACCTCATCCGAAAAAGAATCAAATTCATTTATAACGCTTTTTTTTACCCGGTTTTCAAAATCATAAAATTTTATTTTCTCCCTGAAATAAGAAACAATGGCGTTTTTTGTTGTGGTGAAAATATAGGCATTGAAGGTTTCCACATTATTAATGTTTTTCCGGTTTAACCAGATTTTTACAAAAACATCCTGGAGAATATCATTGATATCATCTTCAACTTTTAAAAAACTTTTTGAAAAGGCATATAACCGGGGATAAAAAATAATGTATATCTCATCGAGAGCTTTTTTATCATCCCGAATCAATCTGGCAATAACTTTATTTAAACCATCGTTTTCTTTCATTCCCAGCCAGTCAATTTATAACTTTAAAGGTAAACATTTTTACCAAAATTGGATTACAGCAAAAATTTTTGCAAATTAAGTTGCTTAAAACATAACAGCTATCCTGCACTTTCTTGTCGTATAAAATATTGAAATATCCTTCCTTCAAATTTTCAATATTTTTTTCCACGCTCAAAATATTACTTTTGTGGTTTTATTGGAAATTAAATCGGAATGAACAACACGTTTACAAAAACCAACTATAAACTGCAATCGGTAAAAACCGGGAAAATTTTCGTCGACACCGGCTGGACTTTGGATGCGCCCGAAGAGAAAGAACCTACGCTTATCAGGGCAATTTACGAAAAACAACAGCTTAACGTAAAAAACAATGCGTGGGGATTGTACAAATTTGCCGACTGGCTGCCCATCGGGAGAACGCTTAAAGGTTCATCGGCTCCGGTAACTTACAAAAGCGAAGGGCTGGCCAAAGAACTCGGATTAAAAAACCTTTGGATCACCTTTAGCGGTTACTGGCCCGAAAAAGGCGCCAACATGACTACCTGCAGCTTTAAAGAAACAGAGGCCTATTCGGTTTGCGGACGGATGACTCCCGAAATGAACAAAATTTTGGTAGTTGCTTCTGCCGGAAATACCTCGCGTTCGTTTGCCAAAGTTTGCTCTGAAAATAATATTCCGCTGCTGATATGTGTTCCCGAGGACAATCTTAATGCACTTTGGTTCGACAAACCGCTGAATGATTGTGTAAAACTGGTTTGCAGCCGCTCGGGCAGCGACTATTTCGATGCCATCCATTTGTCGAATATTGTGGCCGGAATCGAAGGATTTATTCCCGAGGGGGGCGCCAAAAACGTAGCCCGCCGCGACGGAATGGCAACCACCGTATTTTCAGCGGTAACCACAATCGGCCGGATTCCGGATTACTATTTTCAGGCTGTAGGCAGCGGAACCGGTGCCATTGCGGCATGGGAAGCCAATCTGCGGTTTATTGCCGACGGACGTTTCGGAACCCGCAAAATGAAACTGATGGTTTCACAAAATGCGCCTTTTGTGCCCATGTTCGATGCCTGGAAAGCCGGTTCGCGTGCCATGTTGCCGCTGGATGAAAACCTGGCCCGAAAACAGGTGGAAGAAATCGATGCCAAAGTGCTCTCGAACCGGAAACCACCCTATCCTATTGCCGGCGGATTATTCGATGCACTTTCCGATTCGGGTGGCGATGTGCTTGTAGCCACCAACGAACAGGCAAGAACTGCTGCAAAACTGTTCGAAGAAACCGAAGGGAATGACATTCATCCGGCAGCTGCGGTGGCTACAGCCACACTTATTGAAGCAACAAAAAACGGAAGTATCGACAAAGAGGCTGTAATTATGCTCAACATTACCGGCGGCGGCGAAAAACGTTTTAAAGCTGAAAAGGAACTGTTCTACCTGAAACCGGATTTGGTTTTCGATTTTAATCCCGATGTTGAACTGGTTCAAAAAAATGTTTGTGCCATTTTTGAAAAAACGATTCATGCAACAACGCGTTATTAATTACTTCAGTTTTTCTGCTATTTGAATAAAATACATTCCGACATTATAGGTGTAATGCTTAAATTTGGCGTCATAAATAACAGATAATAAAATACAATAAAAATATCCAGCTATGATCAACCGGCAAAAATTACTTCTATCATTTCTTTTTCTCTCATCCATCGTATTTGCGTCCTGTAATCGGTACACCGATTATTCTGCTACTCCCTGGGAAGAACAGGAAAATCCGCCCTGGGAAGACCCGCAGGTGAATGAAATCGACCGCGAAATGCCGCGTGCGTATTTTGTCCCGTTTGCCAATGTAGAGCAGGCCCGTTCCGAAGACAAGTGGAATTCGCCCATGGTGCAATCGTTGAACGGCATGTGGAAATTTCACCTGGCCCAAAATCCGTCGGAACGACCTTACTGGTTTTTCAAAGACGATTTCGACACCCGGAACTGGGATGATATAAAAGTCCCTTCCAACTGGGAAATGGAAGGTTACGATTATCCGATTTACGTGAACATAACCTATCCGCACGAAAAAACCCCGCCTTTAATTCAGGATCATTACAATCCCGTAGGTTCATACAAACGTACCTTCCAAATTCCTTCAAACTGGAAGGAGAAAGAGATCATTTTGCATTTCGGGGCAGCCAGTTCCATGCTCAACGTTTGGGTAAACGAAGAATACGTTGGATACAGCGAAGACAGCAAAACACCGGCTGAATTCAATATTACCAAATACCTGAAAACAGGTGAAAATTCGCTGGCGGTGGAAATTTTTCGCTGGTGCGACGGTTCTTACCTCGAAGACCAGGACTTTTGGCGCATGAGCGGAATGACCCGCGATGTTTATCTTCTGGCCCGCGGTCGGCAGCAAATTCAGGATTTCAGCGTAACAGCCACTTTAGACGAAACCTACACCGATGGAATATTTGCGCTGGATGTGGACGTGATGAACCTCGGAGAAAAAGCCGGCTCAACTGAAATAGAAGTTGTGCTCAACGATAATGGAACCGAAGTGGCTTCTTTTTCAGAGAAAGTGAACAGCGGCAAACAGAACATCCCCTTTCAGACGCAAATTCCACAGGTAAAAAAATGGTCGGCTGAATATCCCAACCTGTATGAGTTGATTATTACACTGAAAAATGAAGACGGAATCATCGAAGTCATCCGGCAGGAAGTAGGTTTTCGCACCGTTGAAATAAAAGATGCCACATTGCTCATAAACGGACAATATGTTTACCTGAAAGGCGCCAATCTGCACGAGCACCACGATGTTACCGGCCATGTGGTGGATAAGGAGACGATGCTGAAAGACATTTACACCATGAAAGCCCACAACCTGAATGCGGTTCGCACTTCACATTATCCGCAGCCGGAACTGTGGTACGAACTGTGCAATAAATATGGATTATACGTTATCGACGAAGCCAACATCGAATCGCACGGAATGGGCTACGGCGAAGAATCGCTGGCCAAAGACCCGGTTTGGAAGGAAGCTCATATGTTTCGCACGCGGAATATGTATAAACGCGATAAAAACCAGCCGAGTATTATCATCTGGTCGCTGGGCAATGAAGCTGGTAACGGAGTAAACTTTTACGCCACTTACGACTACCTCAAGTCAGTCGATCCAACCCGTCCGGTGCAGTACGAAAGGTCAGTTTTAGAATACAATACCGATATTTTCTGCCCCATGTATATGCGAATAGAAGGGATGGAAAAATATGCCCAATCGAATCCTGAACGTCCGCTCATCCAGTGTGAATATGCACACGCTATGGGGAACAGTGTGGGCAACCTGCAGGATTACTGGGATGTGATAGAAAAATACGATGTACTGCAGGGAGGATTCATCTGGGACTGGGTGGACCAGGGCTTGCTGACTACCAACGAAGAGGGCGAAGAATTCTGGGCTTACGGCGGCGATTTCGGGCCCGAGGATGTTCCTTCCGACGGAAATTTCTGTTTGAACGGACTGGTGGATCCCGACCGTGGCGTAAAACCGCATTTGCTGGAAGTAAAAAAAGTTTACCAGTACATCGGTTTTGAACCCACCGATTTAAAAAACGGTGCTATTCATATCAAAAACAAATATGCCTTCCGAAATCTGTCCGATTTTAATTTTTCCTGGGAAATTACAGGCGACGGTGAAGTAATAAAATCAGGCCGGTTGGATGGGATCCTGGCATTGCCGGGAGAAGTTGTTCCGGCAAACATTGATGTTGCGCTCAATCCGGTACCCGGTGTGGAATATTTCCTGAATCTGAAAGCGACTTTAAAAACCCGCGATGGTTTGCTGGATGAGGGCACCGAGCTGGCTTACGAACAGTTTAAACTGCCGGTATCGGTTGCAGCACCAAAAGTTGATGTGGCCGGGTTCCCTGCAATCGAGGTGGATGAAAATGAAAACAGCATCACTATTTCAGGCGAAGGTTTCTCGGTTGAATTTAATAAAACGGCCGGCAAATTGAACAGTTATAAAAAAGGTGAAACCGAATTTTTGGAAAGCGGCCCGGTGCCTAATTTCTGGCGGGCTCCTATCGACAACGACTTCGGAAACAACCTGCATAAACGTAGCCGCGTGTGGCGCGAAGCCGGTGAAAATCGTCAGGTTACTGCCGTTTCAGTGAACCGGAAAGCCAACAATGTAGCCGAAGTGGAATTCAGATTTAACCTGGTGAACGAAGCCGATGAAAAAATTGCCGACTACCAGTCTGTTTACACGGTTTACGGTTCGGGCGATGTGGTAGTGGATAATCATTTCAAAATGACCAAAGAAGATCTCCCGGAAATTGTGCGCATGGGCATGAACCTGATTATGCCGCGCCGCTTCGACCAGATGGCATGGCTGGGCCGCGGTCCGCACGAAAGTTATTGGGATAGAAAAACCAGTGCATTTGTCGGTTTGCACGAAGGCAGTGTGGCCGACCAGTACTGGGCCTATTTACGTCCGCAGGAAAACGGCAACAAAACCGATGTGCGCTGGCTGGCCATTACCGATGGTTCAGGGAACGGATTGTTCTTCGAAGGATTGCCTTTGCTTGAAGTTAGTGCGCTCCACAACCTTCAGGAAGATTTTGAATCGATGGAACGCACCGACGGACGTCACGTGGAAGGTGTGCGTGTTGTGAACCGCCACACCACAGATGTAAAACCGCGCGACCTGACCTCAGTGAATGTGGATTACAAACAAATGGGCGTTGGCGGCGACAACAGCTGGGGCGCGTGGACGCACGACCAGTACCGTTTAACCGAAAAAGAATACCGGTACAGTTTCAGAATGAAAGCGATTTCTGCAGGAGAAAGTCCGACGGAACTGGCGAAACAGGAATTGTAGAAACTTTTCTAATCAAGGTATTAGTGCAAAAATGCAGCAGAATTTCCAAGCTGCATTTTTGCGCTTTTGCTTTTTAAATCAATGTTTTATCTGAATTCTTTCACTCTCCATTTGCTGACAAACCGCTTATAGAAACGCACAGCAATAACTGAATACATTAATTTTCTTACTCCTACCTTTAGCATAGAAAAAAAAATTATCAATATCCTCGATCCCCATCATTCGGCAGCAGGTAAATCAAGCTTATTGACCAACTAAAAAAATATCAGAATATGGAAAATCTAAATTTCCCTCTTAAAACTAGGTAAACTAGGATTGAAATTAAAATTTTCTTGTTTATTAAATCCTCCGTTTGTATTTAGATCATAGGCACTATTATTGTAAGTAGGAATAGACTCACTTTCACGTATTTCTCTTACAAAATCAGACTTAGTAAATTTAGAAGTAGAATTTTTTGTCATTTGACTTAATTTTAATTTATTTAATATAAAAGTTCCAAAATGCATTTGATAATAATTGATTATTTGTTTTTAAACGAAAAATACTCCCAGTTATTTTCTCTTTTAGCATTACATATCCATTTGGATCAAATTCTGGTTCTCTGAAGATATCAAATTCTAATTCGCTTAATACCACTCTTTTTATTAACTCAATACATTCTTCAATTTTTCGTGTAACAATAACTCCGTTTGCAACTCCTGAATTCAAATTAACCTGAATTCCCAAGGGATGGTCATTTTTTAGAGTATCTGCCCGCTTATTATAATATTTATGAACTAATTCATATAACTTATTCTTAATTTCAAAAATACTTATTTTTTCAATATTATCAATCCAATCCCTTATTTCTTTATTAATCCATATTTCATCTCGTCCAAATATTTTTATTTGTTCCATTAATATTTGCTTTTCATCAAAATTGGGTGAGTGTTGAATTAAATCTTTAATAAGATTATCGACTTCTTCCTTATCTCCTTTAGGAATGTAAGCAATTACAGGTTTACCTTGAGCTAAAGTTGATGCAAGTTCTGAATCTTTACCCAAAGTATCAACCTCTTGAGCTAGATATAGAGTACAACTTGCTCTTTTAAGCATTAATGCTTCGCTTAATCCCTTATCAATTCTTTCTTTACAATAGGCTTGAGTAGGATCAAACCATCTTAAATTTAATCCATTGATTGTTTTGCTTTTAAATATTTGATTTATTACTTTACTAACTGCATAATATTCATGTGGCAATCTCATTGATGTTGCAACATAAACGTCCAAATGATCAGATGCCAAATACGCAGCTAAATTTCTTTTCCCAAATTCTACCCATTTTAATCTTTCTTGGTTTTTATTTTTTAATGTCTCATCATTGGGATTTTCCTTGAGTTGATTATTAATTTCTTTTTCAATTAAATGCCCCAAATAAAAAGTTTTGTTTGCTGGAATTTCTTCAATTTCAATTAGCGGGTTATGTCGCTCCATAAATAATTCAGGATTGTTGGGGAGCTCTTTGAAAATTTTTTCTTTAAGAATTGCGGGCTGTGCGGCGAAAATTTTATATGCAAATTTTATATTTCCATATGAAATAAGAGCTAATTTGGAAAATCGATTAATACCTTCATTCAATTGGGTTAAAGACCTAATTGATGATTTAGATCCGTATTTCCAGTGACCGGAAGCTAAAAATTCAAAAAAGTTTTCCCCGATCCTGTCAAATCCAAAAAGTAGGAGGATTTCGTTGAACTGGCTATAACCTATTTCTTTTCCATTTTCAAAAATAATAATATCAAAATTTTCATTATCAGTACAGTTAGATTTTTGGCCAGCAAGTGTTTCAAAGTATTTTTTTAGGTCTTTCAATTTGGGCATAGAAATTAAATTTAAAGCGGTTAATAGATTTTACAATATTAAATATTTTTTCAACAAATCAGAAATTATTTGAAATCAGAAAGATAGAAACTTTTGTTTTCCATCAAAAGAAAACAAAAAACCCCGCAAAACGCAGGGTTTCCTGTTTTCAAAGCATATTAACAATCAGAAGCACAGTAACTTCAACTGTTAAATTAGTTAAAACTTGTTGCAAAAAGTGCAACAATTTTTGCCTTTGTCGTAAATATTTACGACTTTTACCGAACAAAGTCAGGCGTCTTTTGTCCGGCCTTGTATTACAAATCATCAATGTTTATACTTTAGCGAATCCGGTCCTTCCACGGCCGGATTCGCTGTTATAAAACCTTGAATACAAAAATACTAAAGATGCAAGGCTCCTATAATACTTTTAATAATAAAATAACGAAAAGCTATCAACTTTTAAATATTACTGAACTGTTATACAGTTGTTTATACTGTTACGTTCTGAAAAAAGTTTACCAAAAACAACAACTTTTCTTGCATTTCTCAAAGAGATTTCTTGTGTTTCTTATAGAAATTACTCATGTCGCTCAGTGGAATTTCTTGCGAACCTCACCCCACTCTTCCCATCCCCACACCTCTCACGCTTCCTTCATAGCCGGAAAATTCATCCCGATAAACAGGGTATCAAACGCGTCGGTGCCATCGGTGCAGTGTTCCAGCCGGTCTCTTCGTTTTCGGTCAGATTTCCTGAAATGTTTTTTATGAACCCGGAAGATTGATATATTTATGCACTATCAAAATTAAATCCGATGAAAACCATCTTGTCCATTTTTGTAGTTGCCTTTTTGTTGTCTTGTTCTTCACCTTCTTCAGAAGATTTCAACCTGAAAAGCATGCAGTCGAAAAATCCGAAAATCAGCGCAAAATTTCATAAACAATACGATGTGTTGAAAGGTTATTACTGTT
>CAZXHP010000157.1:0-8972 GCA_964639655.1 uncultured Mariniphaga sp. | reverse complement strand
CCCAAAGTCAGCAGGTGAACGCAGCTCGATTACGGGACACAGGAAACGCTGAACAATATCATGCCCACGGACATGGAGACGTCAGAAACGCCAAACAATGGTATGCCCATGCCATGGGGAAGCCAGAAACCCCAAACAATGATATGCCCATGACATGGGGACGTCAGAAACGCTGAACAAAGTCGCGCCCATGGCGTGGGGAAGCCAGAAACGCCGTACAAAGTCATGCCCACGGGCGTGGGGACGTCAGAAACGCTGAACAATGTCGCGCCCATGGCGTTGGCGGACATTGTGAGACAGCAAGTTAGCTGTTTTTTAGGACTGAACACACAAAAGCGCCTGTGAACGAAACACCCAAAATAACGCTCAAAACTGCCATTCACCGCCATCGCAATAATAAACTTGGGCATTTTGGTTCCTGATCACGTAATGAACAAAGAAAAGAGGGAACAGTTACCTGATCCCTCTTTCTGAAAATACAAATGAACAAAAACCTAAGCCTGGGCGGTAGGTCCGCCAAAGCTCATTGGCGGAATACCGGGCCCGGGGCCTTGTTTTACATTTTTTATGGGTCCGTGAACGGCTTCAAACTTTTTAATGTTATCCTGCAAAGCCAGCAACAACCGTTTGGCATGTTCGGGCGTAAGAATCACCCGCGATTTAACATTCGCCTTGGGAATCCCCGGCATAATGCGCACAAAATCGATGACAAATTCTGAACTGGAGTGGGTAATCACGGCCAGGTTCGAATATATTCCCTGGGCTACCTCTTCACTCAATTCGATATTCAGCTGTTGTTGTTTTTGCTTTTTCTCGTCCATGGTTCTACTTTTTCATATCAATCAACCTGTCGTATTCTTCTTTCGAGCCTACAATCAGGTTTTTGTATTCTTTTAACCCGGTACCGGCCGGAATGAGGTGACCGCAAATCACGTTCTCTTTCAATCCGTCGAGGTAATCGGTTTTGCCGTTAATAGCGGCTTCATTCAGCACTTTTGTGGTTTCCTGGAACGATGCAGCCGACAACCAGCTCCGGGTTTGCAGTGCAGCGCGGGTAATCCCCTGCAGAATCTGGCTCGAAGTTGCAGGAATAGCATCCCTGGATTCCACCAGCTTTTTGTCTTTCCGCCTTAACTGCGAGTTTTCGTCCCTCAGCCGGCGTGCAGAAATAATCTGCCCGGCTTTCAGGCCTTCGGCATCGCCCGGTTCAATCACCACTTTTTTGTTCCAAATCCAGTCGTTTTCCGAAAGGAATTCGTTCTTGTCCACAATCTGTTTTTCGAGGAAACGGGTATCACCCGGGTCGTCGATTTCCACTTTACGCATCATCTGACGGATGATAACTTCAAAGTGTTTATCGTTAATTTTCACCCCCTGCATCCGGTAAACGTCCTGCACTTCGTTCAGAATGTATTCCTGAACGGCAGTGGGCCCTTTAATGGCCAGAATGTCGGATGGTGTGGTAGCACCGTCGGAAAGTGAAGTACCGGCCCTGATATAGTCGTTTTCCTGTACCAGAATCTGTTTCGAAAGCGGCACCAGGTATTTCTTCACATCGTTGGTTTTGGATGTGATGATAATCTCGCGATTACCCCGTTTGATTTTCCCGAGTGAAACTTCGCCGTCGATTTCGGAAACCACAGCCGGATTGGAGGGGTTACGTGCTTCAAACAGCTCGGTAACACGCGGCAACCCACCGGTGATGTCGCCTGCTTTACCAGCAGCCCTCGGAATTTTAACCAACACCGTACCTGCTTTCACGGTTTGACCCTGGGCTACGGCTATATGGCCACCCACAGGAAGGTTGTACGACCGAATCATCGTACCATCCTTGTCCATGATTTTCAGCGTCGGGTTTTTGGTTTTATCGCGGGTTTCAATAATTACTTTTTCGCTGTAACCCGTTTGTTCATCCGATTCTTCACGGTATGTAATGCCGTCAATGAGGTTTTCAAATTCAATTTTTCCATCGAATTCGGTAATAATAACTCCATTGAACGGGTCCCATTCGCAAATCAGTTTTCCTTTCCTAATCTCTTCGCCATTTTTCACATACAGTTTCGAGCCGTACGGAATGGAATGGGTAGAGAGTGGTATTTGCGTATTTTTATCGATAATTTTGAGTTCTGCCAACCGGCTCACCACTATATCGACAGGATTTCCGTCTTCGCCTGCGTGTTCAACGGCACGCAGTTCCTCTATTTCCACATAACCGTCGTAACGGGCTTCCACAGTAGATTGTGCCGAAATGTTGCCTGCAATACCCCCAACGTGGAACGTACGCAGTGTAAGCTGTGTTCCCGGTTCACCAATCGACTGGGCAGCGATAACACCAACTGCTTCGCCTTTTTGAACCATATAACCGGTAGCCAGGTTACGGCCATAACACTTGGCACAAACGCCTACCTTCGATTCACAGGTGAGCACCGAACGGATTTCAACACTTTCGATAGGTGATTCATCGATAGCTGCTGCAATTTCCTCGGTGATTGTGTCGCCAGAGCTAACAATTAAATCACCGTTTAACGGATGATAAATATCGTGTACCGAAGTTCTTCCCACAATTCGCTCGGGAAGCGAAGCCACAATTTCTTCATTGTTTTTAATTGCCGTTGCAACAATTCCGCGCAATGTTCCACAGTCGTCTTCCGAAATAATAACATCCTGCGACACATCAACCAGACGGCGTGTAAGGTATCCTGCATCGGCAGTTTTCAGCGCGGTATCGGCCAAACCTTTACGTGCACCGTGTGTGGAAATAAAGTACTCGAGTACCGAAAGGCCTTCTTTAAAGTTGGCCAGAATCGGGTTTTCGATAATTTGCGACCCGGTAGAACCCGATTTCTGCGGTTTGGCCATCAACCCCCTCATTCCGCACAACTGACGAATCTGCTCTTTGGAACCACGGGCGCCCGAGTCGAGCATCATATAAATCGAGTTGAACCCCTGATCGTCGGAACTAATGGTTTTCATTACTGAGTGCGTCAGTTTCGAATTGGCATGTGTCCAGATATCGATAACCTGGTTGTACCGTTCGTTATTGGTAATAAAACCCATGTTGTAGTTGGCAATTACCTCTTCCACCTCTTCGTATCCACTGCCCACTATATCCTCTTTATCTTCCGGGATAATGACATCGTCGATGTTAAACGACAAACCTCCGCGATAGGCCATGTGGTAACCGAGGTCTTTAATGGCATCGAGGAAGGCAACAGTTTCCGCGTTTCCGCACCTTTTGAAGACGTCGGAAATGATGGTACGCAATGATTTTTTGGTCAGCAACTGATTAATGTATCCCACTTTCCGCGGCACATATTCATTAAACAGCACCCGTCCAACGGTGGTTTCAATAATATGTTTGAAGAACTCGCCGTTTTCATCCACATCTTCCACTTTTACTTTAATAATGGAATGCAGACCAATAGCTCGTTCGTCGTAGGCAATCATCACCTCTTCGGGAGAATAGAAGGTCATCCCTTCACCTTTTGAACCTTCACGGGGTTTGGTCATGTAGTACAAACCGAGCACCATGTCCTGCGACGGCACCTGAATTGGAGCGCCGTTGGCCGGGTTCAGCAGGTTGTGCGAGGCAAGCATCAGCAGTTGCGCTTCCAGAATGGCCGCATTTCCGAGCGGAAGGTGAACAGCCATCTGGTCACCATCGAAGTCGGCGTTAAATCCGGTACATACCAGCGGATGCAGCTGAATGGCTTTCCCCTCGATCATTACCGGCTGGAAGGCCTGAATTGACAGGCGGTGCAATGTGGGAGCACGGTTCAGCATAACCGGATGCCCTTTCAGCACATTCTCCAGAATTTCCCAAACCACCGGGTCTTTCCGGTCAACAATCTTTTTGGCCGATTTAACCGTTTTTACAATCCCCCGTTCAATCAGTTTCCTGATAACAAACGGTTTGTAAAGTTCGGCAGCCATATCTTTTGGCAGACCACATTCGTGAATTTTCAGTTTGGGACCTACCACAATAACCGAACGGGCAGAATAATCCACACGTTTTCCGAGCAGGTTCTGCCGGAAACGTCCCTGTTTCCCTTTTAAGCTGTCGGAAAGTGATTTTAGTGCCCGATTATTTTCGGTCTTGACGGCATTCGATTTTCTCGAATTATCGAACAACGAATCCACAGCTTCCTGCAACATTCGTTTTTCGTTCCGAAGAATCACCTCCGGCGCTTTAATTTCAATCAGTCTTTTCAACCTGTTGTTTCGAATAATCACCCTGCGGTACAAATCATTCAAATCGGAAGTTGCAAATCTTCCGCCGTCGAGCGGAACAAGTGGCCTCAAATCGGGAGGAATTACCGGCACAACGCGAACGATCATCCACTCGGGGCGGTTCAGGTTCTTACTTGCCCTGAATGCCTCCACCACCTGCAGGCGCTTTAACGCTTCGTTTTTCCGTTGCTGCGAGGTTTCGGTATTGGCTTTATGCCTTAACGTATAGGACAAATCGTCCAAATCGAGACGGCTTAAAATTTCATACAGTGCCTCAGCCCCCATTTTTGCGATGAATTTGTTAGGGTCCTCATCGTCGAGCATGTAATTTTCTTTCGGGAGTGTATCCACAATATCGAGGTATTCCTCCTCAGTAAGAAAATCGAGTTCTTTTACACCGTCTGCTTTTTTAACCCCCGGATTAATAACTACGTAGCGTTCGTAGTAAATAATAGAGTCGAGTTTTTTAGTGGGTAATCCGAGCAGGTACCCGATTTTGTTGGGCAATGAGCGGAAGTACCAGATGTGTGCAACCGGAACAACCAGAGCAATGTGGCCCATGCGTTCGCGGCGTACTTTTTTCTCGGTTACTTCAACACCGCAGCGGTCGCAAACAATTCCCTTGTAACGAATCCGTTTGTATTTACCGCAGTGGCATTCATAATCTTTCACAGGTCCGAAAATACGCTCGCAAAACAAGCCGTCCCGCTCAGGTTTATAAGTTCTGTAGTTTATTGTTTCGGGTTTCAAAACTTCACCAAACGATCTTTCCAGAATTTCCTCGGGAGAAGAAAGACTGATAGAAATTTTTGAGAAACCGCCTTTTGCCTTATTATCTTTTCTGAAAGCCATAATTTGAATTAAAAATCATTATAACAGAACCAAATCACAGGAAAATGGATACTATTCCATCCTAATGCTGAGGCCGAGACCTCTGAGTTCGTGCAACAGCACATTAAGCGACTCCGGGATACCGGACTGCGGCATGGGTTCACCTTTCACAATAGACTCGTAGGCTTTTGCCCTTCCCATTACGTCGTCCGATTTCACGGTAAGAATCTCCTGCAAAATATGCGAAGCACCGAACGCCTCGAGCGCCCAAACTTCCATTTCACCAAAACGCTGTCCGCCAAACTGTGCTTTACCGCCCAGCGGTTGCTGTGTAATAAGCGAGTAGGGTCCAATGGAACGGGCGTGCATTTTATCTTCAACCATGTGCCCCAGTTTCATCATATAAATCACACCAACTGTTGCCTGCTGGTCGAACGGTTCACCCGTTTCGCCATCGTGGAGTACTGTTTTTCCAAAACGCGGCAAGCCGGCTTTATCGGTGTATTCCGTAATTTCTTCGAGTGAAGCGCCATCGAAAATCGGAGTTGCAAATTTTAACCCCAGTTCTTTTCCGGCCCAACCTAAAACAGTTTCATAAATCTGCCCCAGGTTCATCCTCGACGGTACACCCAGCGGATTCAGTACTATGTCAACAGGAGTTCCGTCGGCAAGGAAAGGCATATCTTCCTGCCGAACCACACGTGAAACAATACCTTTGTTTCCGTGGCGCCCTGCCATTTTATCACCAATCTGCAGCTTGCGTTTTTTCGCAATAAAAATTTTCGCGAGTTGGATAATCCCTGCCGGCAGTTCATCACCAATGGTCACGTTGTATCTTTCGCGGCGGGCAAAAGCTTCAGCTTCCTTGTGCTTCATAATGTAATTATTAATTACCCTGAAGATCAAGTCGTTTTTGTCTTTATCGGTAGTCCATTTCGAGGGATTAACCGAAAGGTAATCGATTTCCTGAAGCTGCTTCAACGTAAATTTCACTCCTTTGGGAATAACTTCCGTTCCGTAGTAATCTTTTACGCCCTGCGATGTTTTTCCGCTAACGAGTGTAAAAAGTTTGTCCTCGAGGCGTGCCCGTAAAGCCGCAATTTCCCGCTCAAAATTTTCGTCAATCTGATCGAGCAATGTTTTGGTAGTTGTTTTACCTTTTTTGTCTTTGGCAACCCTCGAAAACAGTTTTTTGTCGATAACAATTCCCGACAACGAAGGAGAAGCCTTTAACGAAGCGTCTTTCACGTCGCCTGCTTTATCGCCGAAAATGGCCCGTAAAAGTTTTTCTTCCGGCGACGGATCGGATTCGCCTTTCGGGGTAATTTTCCCGATAAGGATATCGCCGGGTTTTACATCGGCGCCAATGCGTATCAATCCGTTTTCGTCGAGGTTTTTGGTGGCTTCTTCGCTCACGTTCGGAATATCGGAAGTAAACTCCTCGAGGCCGCGTTTGGTATCGCGAACTTCGAGGCTGTATTCATCCACATGAACCGAAGTAAATACATCTTCGCGAACAATGCGTTCCGAAATCACAATAGCATCCTCGTAGTTGTATCCCTGCCAGGGCATAAATGCCACCATAAGGTTGCGGCCCAGGGCCAGTTCTCCTTTTTCCGTGGCATAACCTTCGGTGAGAATTTCTCCTTTGGAAATCCGTTGGCCTTTAACAACAATCGGTTTCAGGTCAATTGTAGTACCCTGGTTGGTTTTTGTATATTTCAAAAGCGGATAAGTTACCACTTCCGGATCGAAGCTTACAAAACGATCGTCGTCGGTAACGTCGTACCTGACAACAATTTGCGTGGCATCGACATATTCCACAACACCATCTGCATCGGCCTGAATGAGCACCCTTGAGTCTGAAGCAGCTCCGGCTTCCAGTCCGGTTCCCACAATCGGAGACTCGGGGCGGAGCAGCGGAACAGCCTGGCGCATCATGTTAGAGCCCATCAATGCGCGGTTGGCATCGTCGTGTTCGAGGAACGAAATGAGTGATGCGGCTACCGAAGCAATCTGGTTCGGTCCGACGTCCATCAGGTCAACTTCTTCTTTGTCAACCAGCGGATAGTCGCCATCGAGCCTCGATTTTACTTTTTGGTTGATAAAAAATCCGTCGGCATCGATAGGTGCGTTGGCCTGTGCAATCACTTTCCCTTCTTCTTCTTCGGCTGTCAAATATACCGATCCTTTATCGGAAAGGTCAACTTTCCCATCGGTAACTTTCCGGTAGGGCGTTGAAATGAACCCGAGGTCAGTAATTTTTGCAAAAACACAAAGCGAGGAAATCAAACCGATGTTGGGGCCTTCAGGAGTTTCAATCGGGCACAGCCTTCCGTAGTGGGTATAATGAACGTCGCGTACTTCGAAACCGGCTCTTTCCCTGGACAAACCTCCGGGCCCAAGTGCCGACATACGCCGTTTATGGGTCATTTCGGCCAACGGGTTGGTCTGATCCATAAATTGCGACAACGCATTGGTTCCAAAAAATGAATTGATTACCGATGACAACGTTTTGGAGTTAATGAGGTCGATCGGAGTAAATACTTCATTATCGCGCACATTCATCCGTTCGCGAATGGTGCGTGCCATCCGGGCCAGACCAATACCGAACTGGTTGTACATTTGTTCTCCAACTGTGCGGACACGACGGTTACTCAAATGGTCGATATCATCCACATCGGTTTTGGAATTTACCAGCTGAATGAGGTACCTGATGATCTCGATAATGTCTTCTTTGGTCAGCACCCGAATATCAGAATCTACATTAAGGCCCAGCTTTTTGTTGATTCTGTAGCGGCCCACTTCACCGAGATCATACCGTTTATCGGAGAAAAACAGTTTGTCGATTACGTCGCGGGCAGTGGCTTCGTCCGGAGGTTCCGCATTCCGCAACTGGCGGTAAATGTGAAGCACGGCTTCTTTTTCGGAATTACAGGGGTCTTTTTGCAATGTATTGTAAATAATTGCAAAATCCTGTTGCCGCTGATCGTCTTTATGGATCAAAATAGTTTTTACTCCCGAATCGAGAATGTCGTCGATATGGTCGTCTTCCAGAACGGTTTCCCTGTCGATAATAACCTCGTTACGTTCGATGGAAACCACTTCGCCGGTATCTTCATCCACAAAATCTTCCACCCATGATTTTAAGACCCTTGCGGCAAGCCTTCGGCCAACCACTTTTTTGAGTCCTGATTTCGAAACTTTAACTTCATCGGCCAGATCGAATATTTCAAGAACGTCCTTATCGCTTTCGTAACCAATAGCTCTTAAAAGTGTGGTTACGGGCAATTTCTTTTTCCGGTCGATATAGGCAAACATGACACTGTTAATGTCGGTTGCAAATTCGATCCATGACCCCTTGAAAGGAATAATCCGGGCGGAATAAAGTTTAGTACCGTTGGCATGCAAACTCTGCCCGAAGAAAACTCCGGGTGACCGGTGTAACTGGGAAACGATAACCCTTTCGGCGCCGTTAATGATAAAGGTGCCTTTTTCGGTCATGTAGGGTACAGTTCCCAGATAAACGTCCTGAACAACGGTATCGAAATCTTCGTGTTCGGGATCGGTACAATAGAGTTTCAACCTGGCTTTCACCGGCACACTAAAAGTTAACCCACGCTCAATGCATTCGTTAATGGAATACCGTGGCGGATCTACCTGATAATCGAGAAACTCCAGAACAAAATTATTCCGGGTATCCGTAATCGGGAAATTCTCTTCGAATACACGCCACAGTCCTTCCTCCTTCCGCTTCTCGGGCGTAGAATTTAACTGGAAAAACTCTCTAAATGATTTAATTTGAACTTCTAAAAAGTCAGGGTAATCAAACCTTGTTTGTGTTGAGGAAAAATTTATCCTCTCGATTTTTGTATTTACTGACATGTATTTATACAGGTTAATTATATAAA
>CAZXHP010000156.1:0-9338 GCA_964639655.1 uncultured Mariniphaga sp. | reverse complement strand
CTGTAATAAAACGGCCCGCAAAGGAAAGATTTTTTCGCGAAGTGTCGATAAAAAACTTTTTCGAAATGAATTTCCGCCCGAGCAACACCGGATGTTTCATGTCGGTGCGTTCGGTAAGCGTTAGTTCAATGGGATATTCTTTTTCAAACAAAGTAATCCCGGTTTTTATAGAAATGCGCTCTTCCACTTGTCCGTTGGAACTTTTCACCCGGCGTATTTTAAACACATCGAAAACAAAAACTTTTTCATGGTAGTTGGGATGATCGGGATCGAGAAAAGAACATTTCACTTTTAGGTTTCCGTTTTCTTCAAATTGTTCAATCTGATGGCAATGAAAACTGGATGTATAGGCGCCCGAATCGATTTTTACGTCGATTCCCTGTAACTCGAGTTGAGGAAAATCTGCTTTATCTTTTCGCCCGATAACAATCCGTTCCATTTTTATTTTTTTACAGAAATTCGAAAAACATTTTCCCCACACCAAAATAAATAAACAATCCGAGAATGTCGTTCATGGTTGTGATAAACGGCCCGGTTGCCAGCGCCGGATCAACTTTAAGCTTGTTGAGTACCAGCGGAATGAGCGTTCCAAAAAAAGAGGCATACACCATTACGATAAAAAGTGAAATGGACACGGAAAGCGTGAGGTTAATATTTCCCTGCACAAAATAGTTGTAGAAAAAAATGAGAAGGGCAAAAATGGAAGCCGTTGCAAATGCCACCAACAGTTCTTTCAGCAGGCGTTTGCCGGTGGTACTTACATCTTTAACCCCGCTGGCAATACTTTGCACCACTATCGACGACGATTGCACTCCCACATTTCCGGCCATTGCCGCAATAAGCGGAATAAAAAATGCGAGTTCGGTAACATGGCTTATCTCAGCTTCATAATTTCCAAGCACCAGCGCGCCCAAAATCCCGCCAATCAAACCAATGAGCAACCACGGGAAACGTGCACGAATGATTTCCCAGGGTTTGTCATCGGGTTCCACATCGCCGGTAATACCCGAAACCATTTGATAGTCGCGTTCGGCTTCTTCACGCACAAAGTCGATCACATCGTCGAAGGTAATGCGGCCTTTCAGCCTGCCAATATCGTCAACCACCGGAATGGCCACCAGGTCGTACTTGTCCATAATTTCGGCCACCTCTTCCTGCCGGGTACTGGTTCTGACACTTTTTACATCAGGCTCGTACAAATTGGAAATTTTGGTGTTGGTGGAATTCAGAATCAGTTTTTTCAGGGAAAGCACACCTTTAAGCCGGTGCTGGTCGTCGGTTACATAAATATAGTAGATTTCATCCACCTCTTCTGCCTGTTTGCTGATTTCTTTCAGACAGGTTGCCACGGTCCAGTTTTCATTCACCGAAACCAGCTCCTTGGCCATAATCCCACCGGCCGAATCTTCTTCGTACTCCAGCAAATCCACAATATCGCCGGCCTGTTCGGTGTCTTCAATTTCTTTCAGCACCTCCTGCTTCATGCTTTCATCGAGGTCGGCCACAATGTCGGCGGCGTCGTCGGAATCCATGTATTCGATAAACTTACTGGCAATCAGCTCGGGAGGCAATACCCGCAGGAAACGTTTCCGCTCGTGTTCGGGAATTTCAATGAGTACATCGGAAGCTTTTTCGCCATCGAGCAGCAGGTAAAGGTATTTGGCCTCGTCCATGGTCAAATCTTCCATCACCTCTGCTATATCGGCAGGGTGAAGCGGTTCCATAGTGGCCCTCAGTTCTTCTGCATTGTTTTCTTCAATGAGTTCCTTCAGCCTTTCAATGTACTCCCGGGTAATTTCAAATTCCATATTCTGATTTTTTATCAGGTTTCAACCATTTTTGTCAGCCGGATAAAATCGGCAACAGAAAGTTGCTCGGGCCGTTTGTCGGCAAATTGCTCCGGGATTTCCCGTTCCAGCTCACTCAGGGAATTCCGGAGCATTTTTCGTCGTTTGTTGAAAGCTGCTTTTACAACTCTGAAAAACAATTCTTCGTTGCAAGACAGCTTTTCAACCGGGTTCCGACGCAACCGGATAACGGCCGATTTCACCTTCGGGGGAGGGATAAAAACCTGTTCAGAAACGGTAAATAAAAATTTGATATCGTAGTAAGCACCGAGTAAAACGGTTAAAATTCCATATGCTTTGCTTCCGGGAGGGGCGCTCAGGCGCTCGGCCACTTCTTTTTGCACCATACAAACAACTTCAGGCACGCGATTTCGCCATTCCAGAACCCGGAAAAAGATCTGGGAAGAAATATTGTAAGGAAAGTTTCCAATGATACTAAAAACCGGAGGCATTGGGGCCGCATTCCATTTTAAAAAATCGGCGGAGTAGATTCTGCCGGCTAATTCCGGGAAATGAATATTAAGGTATTCCACCGATTCAGGGTCGATTTCGATGGTATGGATGTTCAGTTCACCGCGTTGGAACAAGTAACGGGTCAGCACGCCCATTCCCGGCCCCACTTCCAACACATCGGGGACGGTGGCACCCAGGCTGTCAACAATTTTCCGGGCAATATTCTGATCCTTTAAAAAATGCTGACCTAATTTCTTTTTGGGCCTTACAATATTCATTACTCTCCGGTTCGCTCATTTTCGTTTTCTTTCCAAAATCTGCTTTTAACCAAAAAAATCAAACAAATTTATATTTTTGTCAGCTACAAAACAGCCGAAACTGCTGCTAATTTTTCGCAACCCGAAATTAATAAAATTCAGGAAATATAAAATTGGACGGGCATTCTGGCATAAACAGTTGATTTTGAAAAAAATAGTTTTAAAAATCATAAACTTCCTGGCTTTTTTCGCCATTGGTGCATTTATTTTCTGGCTGGTTTATAAAGACCAGGACATCGACCGCATTAAATCGGTACTGAAAAACGATGTCAACTACTTCTGGATTGTTATTTCGCTCTTTATCGGACTGCTCAGCCATTTCAGCCGGACTGTCCGCTGGGGACTGATGATTGAGCCCATCAGCCACAAACCCCGGTTTATCAACACGTTTCTGGCCGTTATGGTGGGCTACCTGATGAACATGGTTTTTCCAAGAATGGGGGAACTTTCGCGTTGCGGAGTGCTTTCCCGTTACGAAAAAGTTTCGTTTACCAAACTGCTGGGAACGGTTGTGGCCGAACGTGCCGTGGATATGGTTTCGCTGCTTGTGCTGCTGGTTATTGTTATTTTTTCGCAGTTCGGTCAAATGCTGC
Source organism: uncultured Mariniphaga sp. (assembly GCA_964639655.1). Lineage (GTDB taxonomy): Bacteria > Bacteroidota > Bacteroidia > Bacteroidales > Prolixibacteraceae > Mariniphaga. The sequence continues at coordinate 6,128 of CAZXHP010000156.1, read as the reverse complement.
GCTTTTTGGGCGAAAACCCGGAAATTGAAGCCAAAGTACTCGCCCTAATCACTTCTCCCCTTTTGATTATTGGTCTGATGGCCTTGCTCATTCTGGCCTACATTTTCAGAAAAACATTGCAACATACACTGTTCTACAAAAAGGTTTTTACCATTTTAATGAATTTGAAAGAGGGGTTTATTTCCGTCCGGTCGGTAAATAAAAAAGGGTGGTTTATTTTCCATTCGGTTGCCATCTGGATTTTATATTATCTTATGCTTTATTCAGTGTTTTTTGCGTTCGATTTTACAAGCCGCCTGGGTCCAATTGCCGGGTTAACCACTTTTGTGCTGGCCAGTTTCGGCATGGTTGCACCGGTGCAGGGCGGAATCGGCGCCTGGCATTTTATGGCTATGGAAGCGCTGGCGCTTTACGGCGTTTCGAAAGATAACGGCGTTATTTTTGCCTTCGTGGCACATGGTTCCATGACAGCAATGATTATTATTATCGGGATAATTTCGGTGTTGGTTTTACCGTTTATTAACCGGAGAAAAGACACGCCTGAGGTGGTGTGCGCTGAAAAAACAGACTAACTCAACAGATTATCTGAATATGAATACGGAACTTTTTATTTCGCGACGACTATTTTTCGAAAAAAGCAACAAAAAGTTTTTGTCGCAGAAAATCATTCGCATTGCACTGGTGGGAATCACACTGGGCCTTGCCGTGATGATTATTTCTGTTGCCGTGGTTACCGGGTTCAAAAATGAAATTCGCAATAAAGTTATCGGTTTTGGTTCGCATATCCAGGTGGTGAATTTCGACATGAACAACTCTTACGAAACCCAACCCGTTTCAAAAAAACAACCTTTTCTGGAAGAACTGAAGAACCTCGGCGAAGTACGTCAGGTACAGGTGTTTGCCACCAAACCTGGTATGATTAAAACCGACGAATATATTCAGGGAATTGTGCTGAAAGGAGTTGATTCTGGATATGACTGGAGTTTTTTCGGCAAAAATCTGGTAGCGGGAAACCTGCCTGTCATCAACGATTCTGTGAGGTCCGACGAAATTCTGATTTCCGACAAAGTTTCGAAATTACTTGAGGTTACCGTTGGCGACCGCGTGGTGCTCTATTTTATTAACGAAGATGAAAACAACCCGCGCATGCTGCAGTTGACCATTTGCGGATTGTACAACACCGGCATGGAGGAATTCGACAACCTGTTTGTGCTGGGCGATTTACAACAGGTGCAGCGGCTGAATAACTGGCAGTCCGATGAGATTAGCGGGTTTGAAGTGGTAATTTCCGATTTTTTTCGCATCGATGAAATTGAGCAGGAAGTAAGAAACACGGTACTCGATTACAGCATTGAAAACGATGCCATTTTGCGCACCACCAACATCACCCGCGAGTACCCGCAAATATTCGACTGGCTTTCCATTCTCGACATGAACGTGTGGATTATTCTGTTTCTGATGGCTGTGGTAGCGGGGTTTAACATGATTTCAGGACTTCTGGTACTGATTCTGGAGCGAAGCAGGATGATTGGTGTGCTGAAAGCCCTCGGAAGCCCCAACTGGAGCATCCGCAAAGTTTTCCTGTACCTTTCGGTTTTTCTGACCTCGCGCGGAATGATTTGGGGAAATGCCATCGGAATTGCGTTTATTCTGGCACAAAACTATTTTGAGGTGCTTAAACTGAATCCCGCCACCTATTATGTAGATGTGGTGCCGGTTAATTTTTCGCTGTTCCATATCGTTCTGCTGAATATCGGAACCATTGCTGCCACCACGCTTATGCTGGTGGTGCCCAGTTACCTGGTGAGCAAAATTTCACCCGAAAAAACCATTCGTTTCGATTAATTGTTGAAAACGATGATGCGTATTACAAAAAACGATATAAAAAAAGCGCTGGCCGGCAACCTTCGCGGAATCAAATCGCATCAGAAAATGATGCCGCCCAACCGGAAACTCCGCGCTGCCGACAGGGATAAAAAACGGCTGAAACCCAGTAGTGTGCTGCTTTTGCTCTTTATTGAAGAAGGCGAATTGCTGGTTTGCCTGATAAAACGCCCGGTTACCATGAAACACCACGCCGGCCAGGTGGCACTTCCCGGCGGAAGAATCGATTCCGGCGAAACACCGCTGGAAACAGCCTTGCGCGAAACCTGGGAGGAAATTGGGATCACTGCGGATAAAATTGAAATTCTCGGTTCACTTTCCGAACTGTTTGTGGATGTGAGCGGTTTTTTGATTCATCCGTTTGTGGGCTGGCTTAAAGAAAAACCAGTTTTTAAGACCAATCCGGCCGAAGTGGAAAAAACGCTGCTGTTCCCGCTCTTTCGGTTCAGGGATAAGCTGGATGAAACCGAACTGGAAACGGCGTCGGGAAAATTAAAAATACCTTGCTTTCATTTCGAAGGGGAAATCATCTGGGGCGCCACGGCCATGATTCTGTCGGAGTTTTATGATGCGGTGGAAGATAGAATCATTCCGGAATAAGATTCCGGTAGTGTTCGTAATTCCCAACTACGCGGTTTACAAAGTTGTAGGCTTCCTCTCCCCTTGCGTAGCCCCATTTTACCACGGGGTCCTTAAAATAGGTTTCCGACGATTTGTTTCTGAGGTAAAAATCCACATTGTTTTCCCAAATGTGGTTGTTTTTGCCATTCTTTTTAGCCAGCCGCTGCGCATCCTTCACATGGCCCAACCCGATATTGTAGGAAGCCAGCACAAATTTTGTGCGCTCTGCTGAATCGGGAATTGCAGTGTTCAGCTGTTCATCCAGCCAGTTCAACAGTAATATTCCTCCTTCTATATTTTGCCGCGGATCAAAAATGTCTTCCACACCCAGTGACTCCGCCGTGGCCGGCATGAGTTGCATCAGGCCGAGAGCGCCGCCCCACGATTCAGCTTCGGGGTCAAACCGCGATTCGTGATACATGACGGATGAAATGAGCCGCCAGTCCCAGCCGTGTTTTTCAGCCAGTGGTTTTACAACCGGATCGTACACTGAAATTTTTCCTCCTGTAATGCTGTGAAACCCACTATTAAACCGCCCGGCAGTACGGGGACTCTCAAAATACCGGTGGTAAATCTCCCGGTATTCCCCGGTTTTTTTAAACTGAACAATCCAGCGGTCGAGGTATTCTTTCCAGTTGCGCGCTTCTTTCCTTACCGCCCAGGCAATATTCTGCGGAAAACTGATTTTCAGCGAAACATCCAGATTTGGATAATAGGATTGGTTGAGCAGGGCTACATTTTCGTCGCAAACCGTATAGTTAATTTCACCACGCGCTACCATGGCCACCAGTTGTTCCACCCCGTTCACCGAATCTTCCACAATTTCTATACGATGTCCTATTTCTTCCGAAAGGTGCAAAAGCCGGGCTGAATAAGTGGTGTTTTGCTGAACATGTATTTTTTTGCCCGCCAGTTCCAAAGTAGAACTTAGAAATAAGGAATCGGGAGTGTTTTTTGAAGGTTTTCGCTGAACGATAACCTGGCGCGTTTGTTTCAGCGGTTTGGTAAAGGCCACATCCTGTTTTCGGACGCGGGTAACCGTAAGGTTTTTGGCAATTAAATCGAAGCGCCCGGTCTGAAGCCCTTCAAATGTTTCGGTCATGTTGTTGCTGACCGTTATTTCAGGTTTAACTTTTAAATCATCACATAAGGCAAGCAGGAGCTCGTACTGATATCCCATGGGCTGACCGCGGTAAACAAAATAGTTTGTGGAGTTATAGTCGATTACAACCTTTAAAATACCGGTTTCCTGGATTTGGCGAAGAACCGATGTTTTCTTTTCCCCTTTTTCCTGTCCCGATCTGTTTTTCCCTCCTCCACACGAAACTAAAACAGAAACAAGAAGAAAAAGAAAGCCGGATTTTAAAAGGAGTTTATATTTTTTCAGACCATCCATTAATCGTAAAATGCCCATGCAACGCCCATCCTGAATGTCATGCGGTTCATGGGATAACCCGGAGTCGTATAGTACTCTTTATTTATAAACTCGGTACCAACATTCATCATTTTAAAAAACAGCCGGGTGCGTTTTAAACGCAAGTTTGCATAGGCGTCAATATAAGGAAAATCGCCGATTTTTTTTTCATTCTGAAGATAAAAATGACCGGTTACCGGATCGTAGGCATCGGCATAATAAGCTGTGTTGTAGCGTACATCAAATCCAATCTGGGTAAAAAGCACCTTTGAAACAACAAATTTAAAATAGGTAGAAACAAAAGCCGAAAAATCGGGTAAATGCAAAATTTCTTCGTTGGAAGGTTTTTGCCAGAGCAGCCGTGTTCTGAAACGCAGGTTTTTTAAACTAAAATCTTTATCGGCATAGGCCGACAAAACCAGCAATTGCCCGCCAAACTGCGTTGGAACACCTTCGGTATTGTTATAAATAAAGTTATTTATAAGTGCATAATTGGCATTTAGTTCCAGTTTCCGCCGCGGAATCTCCAGCATTCCGTTCACGGTCATGCGCTGTTCCATTTTCAGGTTGTTGTCCCAGCGAATCCGGTTGGAGTAGTATTTCTCCTGAAAATATCCGGGCATCCTGTTTTCAATGCTTCCTTTTATTCGCAAAAAAGCCAGGGAATCTTTCAAAAAAGAGAGCGGTTTGGATATAACCCCGTTAATTTCGGTTTGCCCGGCATTCCGGCCCAAAAGAAATATACGTCCGTCAAAATTCCAGGTCCAGAATTTTCCCGTTTCCCTGAAAATTCCTCCACCTACATACAGGTTTGAATAGCTGATATTTCGCCGCAGTACAACGCTGTCAACACCCCAGTTATCGGGTTTCGGGCCGAAAATATTTTCCGGGAAATCGAACGGGAAAGGTACTTCCACATATTCCCCCGGCATTGTCCCCCGGTTTAATTCATGCCCCAGGAAAGCGCGTTTTCCAAAGCTTGTTTTTCGCTCAGGATTTTCGTATTGTTTCAACTGAACAACATTTCTTAACTGTTGAAAACGAACGGAATCCCGGGTGTAATTTTCGCCATAATACATATTTTTAAAGAACGCATTTGCCGAGCCTTCTTCGTCAATAAATTCTCTCCTGTTCCTTTGATATTCAAACGAATAAATGATTCCGGCAAAGGGTCTGAATTCTTTTACAGTGACCGGTTCTGCCTCTTCTTCACCTTCAGGAATTTCGCCATTTTCAACAACTGTTTCGTCGTAACGCCCGATACGGTATTCACCTGTTGCATAAAAATAGGTGCTGGCAATTTCGGAGCGTACAGAAGTTAAATTCACATCCAGAAAGTCAGTATCGGGTTCTCCAAGTAAATCAGCCTCTTCATCTAAACCGCCGTTTTCATTATTTAAAATACTGTTGCTGATGAAGCCTCCGTGAAAACTCAGCTGATCTTTATTGTAACTCGAATAAAGCGTTACAAAATTATTTTTGGTTTCCTGATTTTTATATTGACCTGCAGAGCGTGCCTGATCATACCGAAAGGTAAAATTCCACCAGGGGTTTACATTCTGAGTGTGCAGTACGTTAAACCGGGTTTCATTTTTTCGGGTACGGTGTTCGCTTTGGGTAAAATCCAGGAGGGTATAAGGTGTCCGGGTATTATAATACTGAACGGAATGTGGGGTCAGTAAATAGGCTTCCCTGGTTTGAAGGAAATAAAAATCGACATTGGATTTACGGTTAAAAAAATTATTATCGAGGTAGGGCGTAGCATAATTCCCTACATAAGAGGCTGTTACCGTATTTTTAAAAACCGGGTGATAGAGGTGGTGGTAGTCTAAAAGTGTATCCAGTTTTGTAGAATCCTTAAAAGCTCCAAACCCGTCCAAATACCATAATTTCATTCCGGGTTCAACCTGTTTCTGAAGTGCCGCCTGTTCCCGCTGTCCCTGCCCATCGGGCATATTCTGTGCGCCGTCGCCCCCTCCCAACTGAGGCCTCGTTTGCGAAAAGACCACTGCCGGCAAAAAGCTCAAGGTGAGAAATAATATTTTTATTATTTGTATTTTATGCATACCGTTGTGCAAAAGCAGAACAAAACTAAAAAAAGCAGGGAAACGAAATAAATAACTTATATACTTTTCAGGAAAATTAACAGGTTTTACCACTAAAAAAGCCCGTGCTCATAAGAACACGGGCTTTGGATAAATCCGGCAGC
>CAZXHP010000155.1:0-9346 GCA_964639655.1 uncultured Mariniphaga sp. | reverse complement strand
AATTTTTTCAGAATATTTTTTTTGTGCGTTTCCACGGTGCGGGGGCTGATAAATAATTTTTTTCCAATTTCGCTGTATGTAAATCCGTCGCAAAAAAGATTTAACACTTCAATTTCACGCCCGGTAAGTTGATTCTTCCTGGTTTTACGCTCTTTTGATTTTTTAACGGATTTGCTTTCGGCGTCAATCCAATACCTGATTACGTATTCTTTAAAAAATTCCTTTCCACTGCAAAGTACCTGAATGGCCCTGGTTAACTCCTCGGGAGAATCATCGGCATAAACAAACCCTTTGGCGCCAAAATCAATGTAATCTTTAAAACATTCGGAAAACTCGTGGGAAGTGATTAATAACAACGGTACGCCGGGAAATATTTTCACGACGTTTTTTACCGCATTAATTCCGGCGTTATGGCAATTCAACGTATCAATCAGGATAATATCCGGCACCTCTCCTTTTAGCTGTTTTGTCAGGTCATCCACATTTTTAGCTACAGCAACTACCTTATTTCTCACAATGGCCTCCAAACCAGCTTTAATACCCGGACTAAACAAAGCATAGTTTTCAATGATTCCTATTTTACACGTAGAAGGTTGCATTCCGGTCTTTATTTAGTTTTTAAGGTAAAGCATAATATTTACTGAAACTATCAGTTGTCGTTTAAAAAAACTTCACGGTAAAACACACACAGCACTTTCACCCACAATCACCTTCGTCAAGACCAAATGGAATTTGTATTTTTTTAAACGGGTATGTAACTCGACGACAAGATAAGAAAATCTGTCAAAACAACATCAAGAAATACAGCTTATTTTATCCGTATAATTCCGTACAAATAACCTGAGCAAACCGGATATAAAATTGATAAAAGACAAATCTCAAAATAATTCGAAACCCCAAATCCTTAAATTCCAATTTGCCTCAATTTGTTTGTAATTTTTATATTCGAATTTGTGCCGAAGGCATCCCGATGGAGCGTTTAATTGTTATTTGCTTTTTGAATATCCGTGACAAAAAAAGGTGCCACCTGGCCTCAAAAACACAAACATTCACCATCCTCACCGGATTATTGTTTTCACACGCCGTTTACTTCTGCAAGCAACCGATCGAAATATTCAATTGTTTTCAGCAATCCTTCCCGGAGCGGCACAACAGGTTCCCATCTGTTCAGTTTTTCGCGGGCAAGGGCAATATCGGGTTTTCGTTTTACCGGGTCGTCTTCAGGTAAGGGGAGATGAACAATTTTCGATTTGGAACCTGTAATATCCAAAATTTCACGGGCGAGCTCAAGCATGGTAAATTCACCGGGGTTTCCAATGTTGATTGGCCCGGTAACCGAATCTTCAGTGGCCATCATGCGCGCCATTCCTTCCACCAAATCGCTCACATACTGAAAACTGCGGGTTTGCGTGCCGTCGCCAAAAATGGTAATATCCTTGTTTTGTAAAGCCTGTACAATAAAGTTGGAAACCACCCGGCCATCGTCGGGCTCCATTTTGGGGCCGTAAGTGTTAAAAATACGTACAATTTTAATCCGCACCTTGTTTTGTTGATGGTAATTCACAAACAGCGATTCGGCACACCTTTTTCCCTCGTCGTAGCAGGATCGGATACCAATGGGATTTACATTTCCCCAGTAGCTTTCCGGCTGCGGATGGATGTCAGGATCTCCATATACTTCACTGGTAGAAGCCTGAAGAATTTTTGACTTCGTACGTTTGGCCAGCCCCAACATATTGATGGCGCCCATTACCGAAGTTTTTATGGTTTTTATGGCATTGTACTGGTAATGAACCGGAGATGCCGGACAAGCCAGGTTGTAGATTTCATCCACCTCTATATAAAACGGCATGGTTACATCGTGCCGCACCATTTCAAACCAGGGACTGTTCATCAGGTGAACAATTTTTTGTTTTTTCCCGGTGAAAAAATTATCAAGGCAAATCACTTCATTTCCCTGATTTAACAAGTATTCACAAAGATGGGAACCTACAAAGCCGGCGCCACCGGTTACCAGAATACGTTTCATAATTTAGTGTTTTACTGATTTTCTTCCCACAGGATAATAGGAAAATGAAAGTTCATCGAGTTCGTTGGGATCGTATATGTTCCGGCCGTCAAAAATGAGTTTGTTTTTCAGCAGTTTTCCCAGCACTTTAAAATTGGGAATTCTAAACTCGGGCCACTCGGTTACCAGTAAAAGGGCGTCGGCATCGATACAGGCTTCATATTCATCATTGGCCAAATTAATCTTATCGCCCAAAATACGTCTTGCCTCATTCATTGCCACCGGGTCGTAAGCCGTGACAACAGCACCGGCCTCCAGTAATTTTTCAATTATCACCAGTGAAGGGGCTTCGCGCATATCGTCGGTTTTTGGTTTGAAAGCCAGTCCCCATAACGCAAATTTGCGCCCCCGCAGATCACCGTTGAAATGATTCTTTACTTTATTGAACAGAAGAGATTTTTGCCGGTCGTTTACTTTTTCAACGGCTTTCAAAATTTCCAGTGAATAACCACTTTCATCGGCCGTTCGGATCAATGCCTGCACATCTTTGGGAAAACAGGACCCTCCGTAACCCGTACCCGGATACAAAAATTTGTTCCCGATTCGCGGGTCGGCACCAATTCCCTTACGCACTGCATCGATGTCTGCACCCAAAATCTCACATAAATTGGCCATGTCGTTGATAAAACTAATTCGGGTAGCCAGCATCGAATTGGCGGCGTATTTGGTCATTTCCGACGATGTAATATCCATGAACAAAATAGGATGCCCGTTCAACAAAAACGGTTTGTACAACCGTTTCATCACAGTCTGTGCTTTTTCCGATTCGGTTCCTATTACAATCCTGTCGGGGCGCAAAAAATCCTGCACGGCACTTCCCTCTTTCAAAAATTCAGGGTTAGACGCCACGTCAAAAGGGATATCTACTCCCCTGCTTTTGAGTTCCGTCTGAATCGCGTTTTTCACTTTTACCGATGTGCCAACCGGCACCGTACTTTTGGTAACCACAACCATGTAGTGGTCAATATTTCTTCCAATTTCGGCAGCAACACTCAGTACATATTTCAGGTCGGCGCTGCCATCTTCATCGGGTGGGGTGCCAACTGCTATAAAAACAACGTCTGTGTTTTCGAGGCTTTGGGCTAAATCAACGGAAAATTGCAGCCGCCCTTTTTCCACATTACGTTTAAAAATATCTTCAAGCCCGGGCTCGTAAATGGGAATTTGCCCGTTATTCAACATTTCAATCTTTTTTTGGTCAACATCAACACATATTACGTCAACCCCGGTTTCGGCAAAACAAGTACCCGAAACCAATCCAACATAACCAGTACCTATAACTGAAATTTTCATTCGATTTTGTTTTAACTATTTTTGAACGGATTAAACGAAGTCAAAAATACCATTTTTTGCCAGTCTCCTGACGCATGTCGCCAAAAATCTGCAACGTTCAACTTTAAAAACTGTTTTTTGCCTGCACGTGTAAAAATTTATTTATTTTCAGCATTTATAAAATCAGAAAGAAAATTAATTTTGAACCCGGGAAGAAAAAAAACAATAAATATGGGTAATGAAATCTTAGGCAACAAAACCCGGCAATCGCAAACCAACAACATATCCGACCGTGAAAAAGAAATAGCACAGTTAAAGGCCGAATTAAAGCAAACCCAAACAGCGCTTCGGGAAGCAAACAGTAATGCTGAAAATGTATTGCGCATTAAATCGGAATTTCTGGCCAGTGTTTCCCACGAAATCCGAACGCCGCTGAATGCAGTGCTGGGTTTCAGCCAGTGGCTGTATGACAACACGGCCGACAAACAGCATCGCGAGTATTTAACAACCATTTTGCACAGTGCGCGCGACCTGCTGAATCTGCTTAACGACATTCTCGATCTTTCCAAAATTGAATCGGGGAAAATCAACATCGATATTCACCCGATGAGCTACCTGGATGTAATAAACGACCTAAAACAGGTATTTCAGCAAAAAGTGGAAGAAAAAGGGATTGCCCTGAAAATTACAACCGATTCTTCGGTTCCCGGTTTTATATTTATGGACGAACTCCGGTTTTACCAAATCCTGTACAACATGGTGAGCAATGCCATTAAATATACAAACGCCGGTCATATTCATGTTTCAGCACATGCCCAAAAAACAAAAAAAAAGGACGAGGTGAACCTCATCGTTACTGTTGAAGATACAGGAATCGGTATTCAGGAAAACCGGCAAAAATATATTTTCGAAATTTTTAACCCGGAAAACCGACAACACAACATCGAACACGAAGGGATCGGTTTGGGGCTGGCCATTGTTAACGGTTTACTGAAAAAGTTAAACGGAACCATTTCCATTAAAAGTAAACCCGGAAAGGGTTCTGTTTTTACCCTTACTTTTCGCCAGGTAAAAGTAGATTTTAATGAAATTACGCGGGTGGAAACAGTGCGCGACGACGCCAATATGAAACTGGCGCCATGCAAAATAATGATTGTGGACGACATCAGTTATAATATACTTGTTTTAAAACAACTGATTAATTCAGAAGACGCTACTTTCGTCGAAGCTAAAGATGGTACCGATGCCCTGGCCAAACTAAAAACGGAAAAACCCGACCTGATTTTTATGGATATCCGAATGCCCGGAATTAACGGTTTCGATGCTACCGAATTGATAAAACAGGATAAGGATTTGAAAAATATCCCGGTAATTGCATTCACTGGTTCAACGATAAAAGACCACAACAGTCGGATTAACAACCTGTTTGACGGCTATCTGCAAAAACCGGTTTTCAAAAAAGACCTTGAAGCTGTGCTGAAACGTTTTTTAAAATACAGTTACGCAACCCGAAAACCTGAAATAAAACCAACCGCAACATTGCAGCAAAAAATTTCAGATGACTGTTTAAAAGCGCTGCCAAAAGTTTTGGAAAAATCACGTAATTATTTCCGGCATAAATGGGAAGAACTGAAAGACGGCGTGCTTATTTTCGAAATCGAAAACTTTAATAAAGAGTTGAAAAAAATGGCCAAACACTATGAATGTAACCTGGTTGCAGCTTATTGCCGGGAACTCGACGACGGCCTTTTATCCTTTGATATTGAACTAATTAAACGCAAATTGAATGAATTTCCCCAATTAATTGAGAACATGGAAATCCACAATCAGAAAATGATTCGTTAATTTTGGGGATTTTTAATACAAAAATGAAAAAAAGAATTGCGGAAATTTTAGGTTACATTAATCCGGAAAAACTAAAAAACGACAAACGGATAGTCGTATTTTCGGTTTGTTTACTCATTGCCTCAGCGCTTTGGTTTTTAAATGCTTTGGGAAAAGACTACACCACTTCGCTCACTTACTCCGTAAAATATGTAAATCCGCCCGCTAATCTTTTTCTCGCCAATACACCTCCTTCGAAACTCGAATTGAACGTACAGGCCCATGGTTTTACGCTGCTCCGGCATAAACTGGCCTTTTCTTTTTCACCCCTGGTTTTGGATTTGTCAGGAATCAGCCAAACATTACAGGATGAAAACAATGAGTACCGGGTGCCTTCCGAAGAACTGATTCGCAGAATTGGATTACAGGTAAGTAAAGAAATTACCATAAACAGCGTTTCTCCGCAGTCCATTTCACTGGTTTTCGATAGTCTCGACAGTAAAACGGTACCGGTTTTACCTGATGTAGAGCTCCGGTTTAAACCGCAGTTCGATTTAAAAGGACCTGTAGAAACAGTACCTGACAGCATAAGAATTACTGGGCCGGCTACCGGAATCGACACCATTACTGCATTGCATACCGAAACTCTGATCGTAGAAGCGTTGGATAAAAACCTGGAGAAGCAGGTTCGGGTAGTCCATCCGCCAAACACCAAAATTTCTCCCGAAAAAGCTACCATTAGTGTACCGGTTGAAAAATTTACCGAAAAAGAAATTCCTGTGCCGGTTGCAGTTTTGAATCTACCGGAAGGTACTCATTTAAAACTCTTTCCTCCAACCATCAGAATCACGGTGATGGTCGGATTAAGTGAATATGAAAATATTTTGTCCCGGAATTTTTTGGCAACTGTAAACTATAATCAGGTCATTGCGAAAAACAATCAACTCGATGTTGCTGTCGATACCGACAAATCGTATATCCGGATTTTAAAAATTGCACCCCGCACCATAGAGTATTTAATTGAAACCGAATAAACCAAAATTTCTCCGATGACTACAATCATTGGCATAACAGGTGGCATAGGAAGTGGAAAATCAACAGTTTGCAGGGTTTTCAGTTTGCTGGGCACTCCGGTTTTTGAGGCCGATGTGGTGGCGAAACACCTTTACAATTCAAATTCAGAAATTAAAACCGGATTAATTCGCCTTTTTGGAGCGCAAATTTACACACCGGATGGCCGGCTCGACCGAAAAAAACTTGCTGCAAAAATATTCGGTAACGATATTCACATGGCCCGGGTGAACGAACTGGTGCATCCGGTTGTTCTTAAGGAGTTTGAAAACTGGCTGAAATTGCATAAAAAAGCACCATACGTTATACATGAAGCGGCAATTCTGTTCGAAAGCGGTTTTTACAAAATGATGGATTTTACGTTGTTGGTTACTGCGCCCGGGGACCAACGAATTGCACGGGTTATGGCCCGCGATGGCGTTACGGAACAAATGGTACGCGAACGGATGCAAAATCAGTGGAGCGAAGAAAAAAAAGGACAACTGGCCAGCAAAATTCTGGTCAACGATAATAAAAATTTGATGATTCCTGAAATTATTCAGATAGATAAAAACTTAAAAGAACATGGGAAAATTTGGTAAGTGGATTGGCGGAGGATTAGGCTGGGCTGTGGGCGGCCCAATTGGTGCCATATTTGGTTTTGTAGTAGGTTCGATAATTGATGGTAACACCACAGATTTACAAACCGGACGAACCACCGGGTATTCGGGACGAACGACTGCAGGCGGTTACGTAATGAGCCTTTTAGTTTTGGTGGCCGCTGTAATGAAAGCTGACGGGAAAGTGCTAAAATCAGAACTGGACTATGTAAAACGTTTTATGGTACAGAATTTTGGCGAAGCTTCAGCTGCCGAAGCCATTAAACTGCTGCGCGACCTGCTGAAACAAAACATTCCTGTAAACGAAGTCAGCCGCCAAATCAGGCAAAACATGAACTACTCTGCCCGGCTGCAACTCCTTCACTTTTTATTCGGTATTGCCAACGCCGACGGCCATGTGGAGGATACCGAACGCCGGCTGATCGAGAACATCGCAAAGGAAATGGGAATCGGAAACAGCGATTTTGAATCCATCCAGGCCATGTTTGTACGCAATGTAGATGCCGATTACAAAATCCTCGAAATTGAGCCAACTGCTTCCAATGAAGATTTAAAAAAAGCGTATCGTCGCATGGCTATGAAATTCCATCCCGACAAAGTGAGCCACCTCGGAGAAGATTTCCAGAAAGCGGCAAAGGACAAATTTCAGGCTGTGAACCAGGCTTACGAAAACATTAAAAAAGAACGGAAAATTGCATGAGAATTATTTCTACCAATATTGGCGAGCCCAAAACCGTTGTCTGGCATGGAAAAAAGGTACAAACCGGCATTTACAAATTTTCGGTTAATCACCCCATTTTTCTGGGAAATGAAGACGTGGAGAACGATCATGTGATGGATCGAAAATACCACGGAGGAGTGGACAAAGCCTGCTATTTGTACTCAGCCAACCATTATAACTGGTGGAAAGAAATATATCCTGAATTGGAAATGCCCTGGGGAATGTTTGGTGAAAACCTCACCGTGGAAGGTCTTTATGAAAATAACATTCACATTGGTGACATTTTTGAAATTGGCGAAGCTGTTGTTCAGGCTACCCAGCCCCGACAGCCTTGCTACAAACTGGGAATTCGGTTCAATAATTCAAACGTGGTAAAACAATTTGCAGGTTCGGGATTTCCCGGAGTTTACGTTCGGGTATTAAAAAACGGAAAAGTACAAAAAGGTGATAAAATGAATCTGGCGGAAAAATCCGGTTCCGTTTCAGTACAAAAAGTTTTTGAGTTGCTTTACACCCACAATTTCCAGGAAGAATCGCTAAAACGAGCACTTAACAATCCGTTTTTGGCCGAAAGCTGCCGAAGGGACCTGCTGAAAAGATGGAGCACCGATTTGGAAAAACTGCTGTAAAAATCCGGATTTCAAAGTTAAATGCAATCTACGCTCCGTTGGCAAAATCCTGCAAATAAGCAAACCGTTCCATCAATTTTCCGGCTTTTGTAACCGAAGCCCGTTCAATGATTCCATCGGCATCTTGGCCGAAAAGCGACGGAAAAACTTTGTCAATCAGGTTGCGGCCAAAATCGCGGGAGGCATCTTTGGGCAGTTCATTGGGTAAATTATCCACCGCCTGAACCGTGATATTTTTTTCGGAAGAAAACGGAGCTTCCAAATCACCGGTTTCAGGGTTGTAATCGTAAAAAGGTTCGGCAATGCTCGATGCCCGTTTGGTGGAAGGGATGGAACCTTCAATATCGCAGGTAATATCTGAAATCACGCTGATTCGGAAATCTGCTGCTTTCATATCTTCGGCGGTAAACAGCACCGGCGCTTTGGGATCCCAGTAAGCGGCAGCCATCAAAACGTCGGCTGAATGTGCAAACGGTAAAAAAGTATTTTCATACATTTCGGGATGTTTGAAAAAATGGTGTAAATTGAATGCACTTCCGTCTTTCCGCCTCGTATAATGTTGCGGCAGTAGCTGGGTGTAAACCGGTTTTTTCGGCTGTCCTGTTTCCGGAAACTGTTCCGGCAACAACCGCCGGATTTTCATAAATTCGAGCACTTCCAGCACGCCGCTGGCCACGCGCCCGTCACCCGTGAAGGCAATTTTTACCGGCGGAAGATTCACCATGTTCAACTGATACAACATTTCTTCCAGTCCCGCACACCGGTGAGCCGGTTTCAAATCGAAAACGTTCCGGCGTAATCCCAGCGCCCGCAATCCGTTGTAAGCCCCCACCAAACCGGCAAACCGGCCAAATCCGATGATGCGAAAACCGTTTTTGTCGGTCAGCACTTCGTAATCGATCAACTGAATTTTTTTCTGAAGAATGGTTTGAAGCAACTTCCGGTTGTATTGCTGCTTTTTTATGGTATGCGAAAAGAAAAAGTATATTTTCCCCGATAGTAAATCGCCTATTGGAACTTCCTTCACGCCGAGAAGTATATCACAATCCGACACATCTTCCTGCACCGGAATTCCTTTTTCCCGGTATTCCTCATCACTGAAACACCTTACCTGACTGCTTTGCACAATAACCTGAACATTTTTAAATTTTTTCTGAACTTC
>CAZXHP010000154.1:0-9349 GCA_964639655.1 uncultured Mariniphaga sp. | reverse complement strand
CTGAGGCTCATCCACACAATGACCAGCACTCCGGCAATTACGCCAATAACGGCATCGATACGCCGTGTTTTGCGCGAAAGAAATGCCAGCAAAAACAATCCCAGCATACCGCCACTGAAAATGGAAGCCAGCGACCACCAGGCATCCAGTACGCTTTCCACACCCACAAGTGTTAAAGCAATGAGCACACCCAAAAAGCCAATCAACACAGATGACAAATACAAAACGGTCATTGACTGTCGTTCACTTGCATTTTTGTTGATATAACGCTGGTAATAATCGGTTAAAATAATAGTTGCAGTGCTGTTTAAACTGGTTGAAACAGTGCTCATTCCGGCAGCAAAAATGGCGGCAATCAGCAAGCCTGTAATTCCGGTGGGCAGGCCGTTCACAATAAAATGCGGAAACACTTTATCGCCGGTGCCGGGCTGATGCAATTCGGCAGGCAAAAGTTCGGGTTGGGCGGTATAATACGAATAAAGTGCCGTTCCGATGTAAAAAAAAATGACCGAAACCGGCACGTACAGCAATGCGCCAAACAGTGCCGATCCTTTGGCTTTTTTATCGGTGCTGGTAGCCATGTAGCGTTGCACAAAATTCTGGTCGATGCCGTAGTTTTGCAGGTTGATGAACAGCCCGTAAATGAGCACTACCCAAAAAGTGGATTCGGAAAGGCTGGCGCCGAAACTTCCAAGACTGAATTTATCATTTGCAACCGCAATTTCAAAAACCTGTTTCGGACCTTCAGGCATGGAAAAGGTTAAAACCAGAGCTGAAACAATGGCGCCCAAAATCAACACAATTCCCTGAATAGCGTCGGTCCAGACCACTGCACGAATTCCTCCCAGCATGGAATACAAGGTTACGGCAAATCCCGTTACAATTATTATTGTTTTGATATTGAAACCGAACAAGGCATTGATGGGCAGCGCCAGCAAAAGCAAAATGGCGCCGGTGCGCATGAGTTGCGTGAGCAGGTAACAGGCCGAAGCATACACACGGGCCCAGACGCCGAAACGGGTTTCCAGGTAATTGTAAGCCGAAATGCTTCCGATTCCACGGTAGAGCGGCACAAAAAACTTCACGGCCAGAATAGCTGCCACGGGAATGGAAAAACTGAACACCAGCGCATTCCAGTTGGTGGAATAAGCATTGCCGGGAAGTGCCAGGAAACTGATACTACTTACGAAGGTGGCGAAAATAGACATGCCCACTACCCAGGCCGGCAGGTTGCCTCCTCCGGATGTAAACTGCCCCGACGTTTTGTTTTTAAAAAAGAAACTCGCTCCAAAAAGAACATTTCCGAAAGTAATCAGAATAAAAACAACAAGGTCTAACGTTGGCAACTGCATATCAATATTTTAACAGGTTCAGGTAAAAGCTGCTTTACCTATCATTTCTTTAATTTCCTCCACGTAGTTTTCAATGGTATTCCGGTCGGCATAGCTGAACTGCCGCAACGGATGTGCCACATAATCGCTGCAGATTTCAAGTGCGGCGAGTGCACATTTGGTGCCCACCGTATAACGCGAGGTAAAAGTACCAACATTATAAATGGTATTGTAAATTTTCAGCACAATCCGGCGCAAAAAGTCAATTTTGACCCAGTCTTTTTCAACTGCAGCCTGGTAATAATCTACAAATAAACGGGGAAACATATTGGCGCCGCCTGCAATAGCGCCATGCCCACCCTGAAGAATCGTTTCAGGAATAAAAATTTCAGTTCCCGTAATTACTGAAAAATCGGGTGAATCTCTGAATGTATCTATCAACGACAACAGGTACTGCATATCTCCCGAACTGTCTTTAACACCGAGTGCGCCAAGCGCTTTGGCGTGTTCCACCGTTTTTACCGACATGTGCAGTTTGGTGTGCGACGGCATGTTGTACAATAAAAAAGGCAACGGAAGGCAGGGTACCAAATCATCGAGGTAGCAGCGCATTTCCTGCTGCGAAATGGGGAAATAATAAGGAGGGGCTACCACCACCATATCGGCTCCCGCATCTTTGCAAACGTGGGCCATTTCAACCGATCCGTCGAATGAGGTATCGGTAATTCCCACCAGTACCGGAACTTTTTTATTCACCAGCCGACAGGCCAGCTTTACAAATTTTTCGCGCACTTTGTACCTCAAACTGGTGGCTTCTCCGGTGGTTCCCAGTAAAAAAATACCGTGCACCCCGCCTTCCAGAATATGATTGATTAAATTCTCAGTGCCCTTTTCGTCCAACTCATTATCATCTAAAAGCGGAGTAACAACCGGTGGTATTATTCCGCGCAAAGGAAGTTCCATCATCTTTTTATTTATTGAAAGTTTTGTTTTTCTCTTCAGTTCACTCCTGAATTTCCTCCCTACAAAAAAACAGTAAACCAGCACAAAATGCTTGTCGAAAATTGTTTATTTCACATTGAATATTGACCATTTCCTCAAAAATTTCTTTTATATTTACGGTTTAAGGTTAAAAAAGAATAACATGAGGTTTGTTTACGAAAAGATAGATGTTTCACATAAACATTCGTTTATCACCCGGCGGTATAAAATGGATCCCAATTCCGATAAAATCCACTCACACAAGAACTTCGAACTCAACTACATCACCGCAGGCTCAGGTCGGCGCATTGTGGGAAATCACATTTCGAGCTACACCAGAGGCGACTTGGTTTTACTCGGGCCGAACATTTCTCATTGCTGGGAAGTATTGGAGCCCGGCAGCGACGGCCACGGCGAATGCGTGGTAACCCATTTCTATGAGAATATCATCAGTTCCAATTTTTTTAATATTCCCGAACTGAAAGAAGTAGTTAATCTGCTGAAAGAAGCAGGAAGCGCTATTTTGTTTAAAGGACCGAAAACCAGAAAAGCAGCCGAATCGCTCAAAAAAATGGTACGCATGGAAGGGCTTGAACGGTACATCGAGCTGTTAAAAGTGTTCAGTCTTTTGCTTCAAATCGAAGACCGCGAATACCTGGCGCTGCCCTCGTCGATGCCCAATACCTACAACAAAGACCGCGAACAGATTGATAAAATATACGAATATGTTTTCCAAAACGTGCAAAACGGTATTAACCTGAACGACGCCGCCAAACTGGTTTACATGGAGCCCAGTTCGTTTTGCCGCTATTTTAAAAAGAAAACCAACCAAACCTTTATGGATTATGTAAAAAGTGTGCGCATTGGTATTGCGGCCCGGCTGCTGGCCGAAACCGACAAACAGATTACCCAGATTTGCTACGAATGCGGCTATAACAACCTGGCCAATTTTAACCACTACTTTAAGGTGGTGATGAAAAAAACGCCCTCGGAATATAGGAAGGCGTTTCAGCAGTAAACTTTAATACAACTCCGGTCGTGCCGGACCATCAAACGGCGCTGCCCCCAATTGTTTCAGCGGTTCTTTTTTCACACGAATCAAATCCGGATCGTCTGTTTCCGGAGCTTCAATAAATCCGTGAAAACGTCCTTTCCAGTAATCGCGCAAAAAGCCGGTGGGTTCCATAACCCGGTTTCCGTTTCTGCCACCATCCAAAGCAATGGCACTGCGACTACTTCGTGTCACAGCCATTTCGCGCGGTGATATTCGCTTTCTCCCGCCTTCGTACGACTTATATCCCGGTTCCACAAACAGATCATCGCGGTGTGAATTTTTGAAATTATATTCATTACAGTCGAGCACCCATTCGCGTAAATGTTTAACCATTTTTTCCGCTTCGCAGTCGTTGCCGGTGATGGCTCCGTACACATAATTAAACCACGGAATCTGTTCCATGCGTTTCACTTCCCAGGTGCGCTCGAGGCTGCGCAGGTAAACCGACCGCAGTGCAGGGTCTTTCACATAGCGCAGCAACGTGTAATAACTTCGGAAAGCGTGGTTATCGTCCCAGGTGGCAATATTTTCGGGTGGAAATACATTTTTCTGACGGATGGTGTTGGTATGGTAATCCCAGTCGAGCAGCTGCTGATTACCCTTCCTGAATTTTTCATCGCCGGTAAGCGCAAAAGCCGTTTCCATAAAAGTAAGCGCTTCCAGGCCGTTAATTCCGCGGTCAACATAACCATACGGCCTCAGCAAATATTCCGGGTTCCACCGTCCCCAGCGGGTTGTTTCACCGTCCATGTCTTTTAAAACCCAGCCGCAGTCGATAATATAATTAGCCACTCTCTTCAGCAGTTCCCGCGCTTCTTCTTTTTCTTTTCCTTCCGCTGCCAATTCATAAAAAACAGAAACCGAATAAAACATGGCAATCACCTCGTCGCTGGACGTATCGCCTTTCCAGTACCATTTTCCGTCGGGAGTGGGATACCATTTGGCCGGCAAACCCCCCGAACCGCCCTTACTCATTTCATCTTTGTCGCCGGTAGTTGACCAGATGGCACGGGCGAAAAATCCGTCGAGGGGCACAATCCGTTCCAGCCACAACATCGCTTTAAACGATTCAGCCGCCTCTTTTCGCGCATCCTCGTCGCCGGTAACGGCATATTTGAATGACATGGCTGCCAGGTAAGGTGAAGTGTGGCCCCCGTCGTTATCGCTGATTTCGCGCACCCACTCCCCGTCTTTTTTATAAACGGTGTGAATAAACCCCAATCGTTTGTGACCCCATTCTTCCAGATGACGCTCGTAGTAACCGGCTTTTTTGCGCAGGGTAAACGGTTCGTATTCAATAATTCCCAAACCACCGTCGGTTGCAATGTACACATTGTTGCCGGCCACTGCAATGTCGTTCACTTTATTGTGGGGCAGCCAGAGGTCGGCGCCAAAGTAGTGCCATTCATCGTTCACAAAGCGAACTGCCCCGCGTTCGGTTCCAATCCAGATATCCTGCTCAAAACCCTGTTCCAGGCAGGTGGTGTTTTCCACGGGCAAGCCTTCTTTTCCTTTTATTTCGAATAAAGAAGCTCCCCTTAAAATACCCAGACCACGGTCGGTGGCCACAAACAGCCGGCTTCCCAGGCTCATCATGTCGCGGGTGGTTTTTGAAGGCAGCGAACCCCAGTCGATAAAATCGCTGTTTACCACCAGTCCGTCGAACAGAATCAGTTCACCGGGGCGGAGAATGTACAATGTTCCGCTGTAAGAGGTAATCCGATCGATGGGACCGATTTCAACCGGGCGCTCGTGCAACTGTGTGCCATCTTCCATCACCATGGTCACATTGCTGGTGTGGTAACCGTTTTCAGGTTTCAGGCTGATTAACCGGTTACCCTCAAGCCGGTAAATTTCATCGCGGGTGGCTGCATGAACCGCCCCGTTGTGCCCGCAAACATCCACAAACATTCTGTTGTCAACTTTCTCCCAGTTGATTCCGTCGAACGAAAACAGGCCGTTTGCAGTAAGCGCCCAAAGTTTTGAGCCCACGGTCTTAAGCCGTTCGGCTCCGGCTGGCGCATTTTCAATTTTTTCGAAATCTGTACCTTCCAAAACAAAAATACGGTTTTCCATTAAAACGTAACACACCTCGTTCAAAACCGCCGCAGAAACAATGGCCGATTCAGTCGGAATTTTCCGGGAAACTTCCTGAAGGTACACTTCATCTTTCTGAGGCTTCCAAAGCCGGTTTTCCACCTGGAAAAATTCCTGTGCAAACGTTGTTGCCGGAATTAAAAGAATAAGCAAAAATAATTTCCGGCAAAAATCCGAAATACTGCAATTTATTTTCATTTCAGTTTTTATTTAATGATTTCAAATTCATCAATCACTTCCCCGTCAAAATTTACCGACTGGTAAAAAAGCCGGTTTCCGTCAATTTGAATGTGCTGATACAGCCAGCAATCCTGTTCCCGTATGGCAGCGTAAGGTTCATCGTCAATTTCTTTATTCCGACCGGGAATTCCGAGGGAAATAATGTAGGCCGTTCCGTTGTTGTATGAATCCACCACCTGGCCGCCTTTCATGGGTTTGGAGCGCATGTAATAATGAATGTGCCCGCTGAACACCATATTCACGTGATACTTATCGAATACCGGAATCCACTCCTCCTGGATGTCCGGATAAGGTTCTTCCCAGTTGTAGGGCGGAAAATGGAACACCGCAATTTTCCAGGTTGCCTGAGAGTTGGCCAACTGTTCTTCAATCCAGCCGGTTTGCGCTTCCACCGGCGAAGTTGCGTCGAGCATCAGAAAAAGTGTGTTTTTGTAGGTGAAGGAGTAAGTCTGCTCCTGTGGTACACCGGCGGGACCATCGGTCGGATAGCTGAACATATCGCGGTACATTTTGGCGCCCAGTCCGAGCCGGTTGTCGTGATTTCCGGGAACATTCATTAATGGTTTTTTACAGATAACCTCTTTGGAATACTCGAAAAGTTCGTCCCACTGGTCGCGGTACAAACCATCGCCTACCAAATCACCGGCTATGGTGTAAAAAGCCACTTCGGGATGGGCAGTTTCGGCTTTTTGGTGCAATTCTCCGAATTCCGGTTTATGGTGCACATCGCCAAACCAAATGAATGAAAATGAGTCATCGCCGGCCGGGGTAGAAAACGTACAGGCTTTGTCCCAGTCGGTTTCCGGGGCAATTAAATATTCATAATCGGTTCCCGGTTCCAAATTCCTGATTTTTGCGGTAAACCGGTGAATAAACCGATCATTCATCAGTTCGCGGTCTTCCATTACAAATTTTTCAGCCTCAACTGTTTTTTCCCCATTTACACCTGCAACACGGTATTTTACCTGCCCTGTTTCAAATGAAGTGTTTGTCCGCCACTGAATGTCGATAGTTGTCGGTGGATCGGCACTCCATGTGAGCAAAACCTGGTCTGGCGCGGCAGATGACGGAAATTGTGTTTTACGAAAAGCACCAATGAGGTGCGACTCTTTTCCGCGACCGCGAATAGTCGTCAACAGTTTTTGGCCTTTCATTTCTTCGGGAACGTCCATCAAAACGAGTTCGGTCCAGTCGTGGTAAGTAAAAACACTGTCATCCAATACGCCCACATACTGATTTTTGGGAATAAAGCTGGTTAATTCCAGCCGGTCAATTTCGTTTTGAGGCGCCACCGCAACAAAATAGTGGTAGGCAAAATTTTCGAATCCGTTGATTCCCAGCTCCACGGTTCCCTGTTCAAATTCTTTTTGCCACACCTCGAAAGTATGGTATTCGTTTCGCATTTCGAGGTCTGTTTTTTCAAATCCGGCAGGTTCGAGCCAGAACGGTAGTGTTTTCTGACTCGTGCTGCGCATTACGGAAACCACCACCGGTACATTTACATCGAACACCCAATGGCGGGTGGAAAGCACATTCAGGTCTTCTTCACTAAACAACGACATTGCTGTTTGCTGGTCGATTGTGGCCAGTTCTTCCTCACTCATGGTCGCATAAAGCCGGGTAATGACTTCATCCATCACCTGTTGAACCGACTTTTCCTGATCAGGTTTTGATTGCGAACACGCCAAAAACGCCAGTGCAAATACCCCTGTAAAAAACAGACCGAAATATATTCTTTTTGTGTTTTTCATTTTGAATTCCTTTTCTTTGAAAAAAGAGAAGCGCACCGGATGTCAATACATCCAGATGCGCATTCTCATGTCAACGAACTAAACTTAAATTAACAATCTATAGAGTTTTTCATTTTCTCATAAAACCTATTCAATTACTTCAAGGTAGCGCCCCAGCCAGTAAGGTAACAACCAAATATCGCCGGCGCTGTACTCCGAACGTCCGTCGTTGCCGCCATCGAGCCCGAAGCGGTTGGCATTGTGCCGGCGGATTTGCAGTTCATCGGGCGGCAGAACTTCTTCAGTGGTTTGCCTGCGGAAATTTTCAGGAACAGGCTGAATGTCTTTTCTGTGGCTGTTTTTCATCGTCCATGTAATGAAATCCATCGGGTATTCCTGCAGATACCAGACGGCTTCTTCCAAATCGAATTCATTACTTACCATAGCTGTAAACAAATTCCAAAGCCCTTCTTTTTCCGGCCGTTCGTGCTCCCAGTGGTCGATAATGCTTTCGCGGAACATGGCTTTCAGGGTGTCGTTAAACGCATAACGGTAAAGGCCCCAATAGCCGAGGAAATACATTTCATCGTCGGAATGGTTCCACGATTCGGATAACATGGCCGCCCAATCGTCAGCACCCTCGGGCGCTTTGCCGATTTCTTCCATGGGCCGCATCAGGTTTTCGAGGTACCCGTAGTCGTGCATCAGCTCGAAAGCTTTTTCTTTA
The DNA here is from genome assembly GCA_964639655.1 of uncultured Mariniphaga sp. Taxonomy (GTDB): domain Bacteria; phylum Bacteroidota; class Bacteroidia; order Bacteroidales; family Prolixibacteraceae; genus Mariniphaga. Next base: position 1,189 of record CAZXHP010000154.1, on the reverse strand, counting down.
TAAATTTCTTTTTTGGTGAAATGATAAGCTGTTTGCAGCATGGCCACAATGTTGGAACTGTTCAGTTTTCGGTCGCCAACCGATGTGGGAAATTCGTTTACATAATCGGGGTGCCATTTCCCCCAGAGGGTTGGTTTGCCGTCGTAATCAATCAGGTAAAAATCGTTGTCCACAACGTGCTGCATCAGTTCATCGAGCAGCTGCACCGCTTTAGCCCGGACCGGTTCCACATCGATGAGTTCGGCAATGGCGCCAAAAACAAAAACATGACCGATAGCTTCATCGCTGCTGGTTGTGGCTTTCCAGTCCCACTCGGGGTCCGCGGAATGTTGCCAGCGTTCCGGATCGGACAGAATTTCGATGTATCCGCTGCGCTCAAACGAACGTGACGGGAATCCCGGTACCGGGTTGACGGTATAAAGCCGTTCCATAGCATCCAGCGATTCGACGGTATTCTGGAGTGCTTCTTCTGATTTGGTAACTGCATAGCGAAACACCTGACTGCCGAGGTACATGGAAGTCCAAAGTCCGTCGTTGTCGGAATCGTCCAGGTATCCGGTGCTAAGATTGCCACTTTCCATTCCGTTCAGCGTGGCGTTAAACCCGTTACGGATGTGGCGAAGACGTACTTGTTTTTCGAAAAATTTTGCCTTTTCAGCCAAAGTAATTTCTTTGAAAAAAATTTGCCCCAGACCTTTGTCGGTCAAAATCAAAACCGAATTTTTCGGTCCTTCGGCGATGTCAATCACGCGGTTTCCGGGCAGCCAGCGTTCACCGTAATAATAGTTAAATTTGCCGTCGGTGCGTAGCATAAAAGCACCTTCGGGTGAACCAAACCACATATTGCCGTTTACCTCTTTCACCACGGTAATTTCCGGAACCGGCAGTTTCGATTTTTTTTCACCCATTTGCTTTTGGGAAAGATTGTTGACTTCGATGTAACCGCCTGGCGTGCCAATTACGGTTTTTGTGCCAAAGCCAACCACATCGAACGAAGTGAACCCACTGCCTTCAAAAAAAGGTTGCAGCTCTTTATTTTCCTGCGAAAATGTAAAAAGCGTTTTGGAAGTTAAAATCCAGAACTTCCCGGTAGCCGGAGCATATTTCAGTTCCAGAACTTGTTCCGGAGTTCTTCCTTTCCAGAGTTCCTGCGAATCTTTTATAACTTTCAGGTTTCTGCCTTCGGCTA
>CAZXHP010000153.1:4141-9356 GCA_964639655.1 uncultured Mariniphaga sp. | reverse complement strand
AACAGGAAAAATTGGCGTAACCAGTGAAAATCTGTTCCCCATCATTAAAAAATTCCTTTATTCCGATCATGACATTTTCCTCCGGGAAATTGTGTCGAACGCAGTGGATGCCACGCAAAAGCTGAAAACGCTGGCATCGAAAGGGGAATACAAAGGCGATGTTACCGACCTGAAAGTTAAAGTAAAACTCGACAAAGGAGCCAAAACCATTACTGTATCCGATAATGGTATCGGGATGACGGCCGAAGAGATTGAAAAGTACATCAACCAGATTGCTTTTTCGGGCGCCAACGAGTTTCTGGAAAAATATAAAAAAGATGCCAATGCCATTATCGGACATTTCGGGCTTGGTTTTTACAGTTCGTTTATGGTTTCCAAAAAAGTGGAAATCATTACCAAATCGTACCAGGAAGGAGCAAAAGCTGTAAAGTGGAGCTGCGACGGAACTCCTGAATACAACATCGACGATGCAGAGCGCGAAGCAGTGGGTACCGATATTGTCATGCACGTTAACAGCGATTCGGAAGAGTTTCTGGAAGAAAACAAGATTGCTGAAATTCTTGAAAAGTATTGCAAGTTTTTACCGGTTCCGGTTCTTTTTGGCAAGAAAAAAGAATGGAAAGACGGCAATCAGGTGGAGACGGATGAGGACAACCAGATTAACGATACTGAGCCGACCTGGACCAAAATGCCGGCCGATCTGAAAGACGAAGATTACCAAAGTTTTTACCGCCGCCTCTACCCCATGGCCGACGAACCGCTTTTCAACATTCACCTTAATGTGGATTATCCGTTTAACCTCACCGGAATTCTGTACTTCCCGAAAATCAAAAACAATTTCGAGGTTCAGAAAAATAAAATCCAGTTATACAGCAACCAGGTATTTGTGACCGATTCGGTGGAAGGAATTGTTCCTGAATTTCTGACTTTATTGCACGGGGTAATTGATTCGCCCGACATTCCGCTGAATGTTTCCCGTTCGTACCTGCAAAGCGATTCCAATGTTAAAAAAATCAGCAGTCATATTTCCAAAAAAGTGGCCGACCGTTTGGCCGAAATATTTAAGGAAAAACGCGACGAGTTCGAAAAAAAATGGGACGACCTGAAAATATTTATCGAATACGGCATGCTGTCCGATGATAAATTTTACGACCGTGCCATGAAGTTTTTCCTCTTTAAAAACACGGAAGACAAGTATTTCACTTTTGAAGAGTACGAAAAGTTGATTAAAGACAACCAGACCGACAAGGACAAAAAGCTGATTTACCTCTACACCACCAACAAGGAAGAACAATACACCTTTGTAGAAGAAGCCCGCGGCAAAGGCTACGATGTACTGATTCTCGACGATGTGTTGGCGCCGCACCTCATCAGCCGGTTCGAACAAAAAGATGCCGACAAACAGTTTGTGCGCGTGGATGCCGATGTGGTGGAAAACCTTATCAAAAAAGAAGATTCATCGAAAGAAGAACCAACGTGGGAACAGAAACAGGAACTTTCACCGGTATTCCAGGCGGTGTGTCCCGAAACCAACAGCCACACCTTTTTGGTCGATTTTCAGGATTTGGGTGAAAACGGCAGCCCGATGGTGATTACCCGCAGCGAGTTTATGCGCCGGATGAAAGACATGAGCGCTGCACAAGGCGGCATGAATTTTTACGGCGACATGCCCGACAGCCTGAACCTGGTGGTAAACACCGCTCACCCGCTGGTGAAAAAAGTGGTGGAAGCCAAAGACAAAAAACTGGGCAAAACACTGGAAAAACTGGTGGCTGATGTTGAAGCGAAAAAGGCAGAAATCAGCGAACTGGAAAAAGCCAAAGAGGGTAAAAAAGAGGAAGAAGTTCCTCAGGCCGACAAAGAAAAACTGGACACACTGAACAACGAACTGGCCAAACTGGAAGAACGCAAACGGGAAAAATTAACCGGTTTCGGCAAACAAAACAAGCTGGCCAAACAGTTGGTTGACCTGGCGCTTCTGGCCAACGGCATGCTGAAAGGCGCCGATTTGGACAAGTTTGTAAAACGCAGTGTTGAACTGATTAAATAAAAAAGCGCGAATTTCAATTCGCCTGAATACAAAAACGCCTGTCTGACAAGTTCAAACAGGCGTTTTTTATTAGCACAATTTTTTGTTACAATTCTCTTATCCAGATATTCCGGAAACTGACCGGATTGCCGTGGTCCTGCAAAATGATGCTGCCGGGACCATGTTTTTTTACACTGTACTCCGGAATACCAATGTATTCAGTCGGACCACGCATTTTTACATTATGCTGAACTAAAACGCCGTTGTGCAAAACGGTAACAGTTGGCGGCGTAAAATAGGTACCGTCGTCGTTAAACCGCGGCGCCGTATAAATAATGTCGTAAGTTTGCCATTCTCCGGGCGCTTTGCAGGCATTTACCAGCGGAGCATGCTGCTTGTAAATACTGCCCGCCTGGCCGTTGCGGTAGGTGCGGTTATCGTAATTATCGAGCACCTGTACTTCGTAACGTTCCTGCAGAAAAACGCCGCTGTTGCCGCGTCCCTGGCTTGTTCCTTCCACTTCTGAGGGCGAACGCCATTCGATGTGCAACTGAAAATCTTCAAACACCCGTTTGGTTTTGATGCCTCCCTGCCCTTTAACTACGGTAACACAACCGTCTTCAACTTTCCAGCCGGGTTCGCCTCCCTTTCCGTTGGTCCATTCGCGGCCAATATCAACACCATCGAACAACACAATTGCATCAGACGGCGCATCGAGCGGAGTTGCGCCGGGTGTGATCACCGGTACTTCAGGATCCCAGATTTCAGTCATTTCGGGTTTCATCGGCATCGGGCCGTCGGTTTGCGCCCAAACGCCAAATGCTGCAAACAACAGCAAAAAAGTAATAATTCCACCTTTTTTCATTTTCAATTATTTTTAGTTGATTTATAAAACTCTATTACAACCCCAATTCATTCATAATTGCCTCAATCCTGGCTTCTGCAGTTTTTTCGGCTTTGTCCAAATCAGCGCGCGATTTCAGTTCACCTTTCACTTCGAAATAAAACTTAATTTTCGGTTCGGTACCTGAAGGCCTGACTGAAATTTTGGAACCGTCGCGGGTAAAAAACTGAAGGACATTGGAAGTAACTTTCTGATCAATTTTTTCCGCTTCGCCGGTAATCAGGTTTTTAGCCACTAAAGTGGAATAATCTTTAACCCACTCCACCGGGGAACCACCAAGCTCCCGCGGAGGTTTATTCCGAAAATCCTCCATCATTTTTCTGATTTCATCGGCGCCCTGTTTTCCGGGACGGACAACTGATTTCAGTTTTTCTTTGGAAAAGCCGTATTCCAGGTAAATGTCCTGGAGCAGTTCATACAGCGTTTTTCCCTGATCGATTGCCCAGGCGGCAATTTCCGCCATCAGTGCACACGACGAAACGGCATCTTTATCGCGCACAAAATCGGCAGGCATAAAACCGAAGCTTTCTTCGCCGCCGCCTATGTATTTTTGCCGGCCTTCCTGTTCGCGAATCACCTCGGCAATAAATTTAAATCCGGTATAAACATCGTAATAGGCAATGTTGTTTTTCCGGGCAATTTCAGCAATTAATTCAGTGGAAACAATGGTTTTTACCACAAACTCATTGCCTGTCATCTGTCCCGCTTCCTTCATTTTGGTAATGATGTAATAAATGAAGACAAGTGCGGTCTGGTTTCCGTTGAGAATAACATATTTTCCCTTGTTATTTTTAACGGCTACGCCCAGTCGGTCGGCATCCGGGTCGGTTGCCATCACCAGGTCGGCGTCCATTTCGTACGCCTTTTTAATGGCCATTTCCATAGCCGCTTCCTCCTCAGGATTTGGCGAAACAACGGTTGGAAAATCGCCGCTCACCACATCCTGTTCAGGAATATTGATGATGTTTGTAAAACCAAATTTACGAAGGGCAGCCGGCACCAGTTTTACAGCCGTTCCGTGTATAGGCGTAAAAACAATTTTCAGATCTTTGTGCCGTTCAACCACATCGGGCGAAATGGAGACTGTTTTCACCTTCTCCAGGAATTTTTCGTCCATTTCTTCGCCCATAATTTCAATCAGATCATCGGGCCCGTCAAACTTTATATCTTCCACGTTTACTTTTGCCACCTCCTGTACAATATTTACATCATGCGGAGCAACAATCTGCGAACCGTCGTCCCAGTATGCTTTGTACCCGTTATACTCTTTGGGGTTATGTGATGCGGTCAGAATAATTCCGCTCTGGCAGCCCAGTTCCCTGATGGCAAACGAAAGTTCCGGCGTGGGTCGCAAATCATCGAACAGGTAAGCTTTTATTCCGTTGGCTGCAAAAACCTTGGCGCTGCTTTCGGCAAACGTGCGGCTGTTATTGCGGCAATCGTGTCCGATGGCTACTTTTATTTGAGGCAAGTCAGCGAAGTTTTTCTTCAGGTAATTGCAAAGCCCCTGGTTGGCTGCGCCAATGGTATACTTATTTACCCGGTTGGTTCCGGCGCCCATAATTCCCCGAAGTCCGCCTGTGCCGAATTCCAGATTTTTATAAAATGCATCGATTAATTCGGTAGGATCTTCGGCGTCGAGCATACGCTGAACCTCTTTCCGGGTTTCTTCATCGTAGGTATCCGAAAGCCATTTCTGTGCTTTTTCGCGCACCTGTTTCAGTAATTCTTTATTATTCATAGTGTTAATTCTTTTGAAGTTTTTTTATACAGATTTTCAGACTGTCTTTCCAGTACGGTATTTCCAGATTAAAAGTAGTTTTTATTTTCGATTTATTCAACACACTGTAATGAGGTCGCCGGGCAGCCGTTGGAAATTCGTCAGACGTTACCGGCAGAACTTTACAATTTAAACCAGCCAATTCAAAAACCGCCCGGGCAAAATCGTACCAACTGGCCACACCTTCGTTGGAATAATGGTAAATTCCGGGAACAAACCGCCCCTTTTCTTTTTGGTAAGTTTCTGCAATTTGAAGTACCGCACCGGCCAAATCTCCGGCGTAAGTGGGTGTACCAACCTGGTCGAAAACCACTTTCAGGGTTTCTCTTTCCTGCCCGAGTTTTAACATGGTTTTCACAAAATTATTTCCAAAGGAGGAATACAACCAGGAGGTACGAATAATTAAAGTTCCTGGATTCTCTTGTCGTGCCCGGGCTTCGCCTTCCTCCTTTGTTTTCCCATAAACTCCCGCCGGTTTTACCGGACTGTTTTCGGTGTAGGG
>CAZXHP010000153.1:2202-4041 GCA_964639655.1 uncultured Mariniphaga sp. | reverse complement strand
TAATTTCCCGGCCCAGCTGACCGTATGCGCCTGTTACAAGAATGTTCATAGTGTTTCAAATTTGAAATTCTTTTCCGCATCTTTAAAAAAAGGCGCATTCAAATCTTTTTCCGAAATTATCTGCTTTTCCTTTCCCAGTTTCCAGTCGATGCCGAATTCCGGGTCATTGATGTTTATCACTCTTTCAGCGTCCCGGTGGTAGTCGTTGTCAATTTTATAGGAAAAAACGGCTGTTTCGCTAAGCACCGAAAAGCCGTGTGCAAATCCGCGGGGAATAAACAATTGATTTTTCGATTCACTGTCGAGTTCCATTCCGAACCATTTTCCATAGGTGGGCGAACCTTCGCGTAAGTCCACCGCAACATCGAAAACCCGGCCTTCGACAACCCGTACGAGTTTAGCCTGGGCCCTGGGCTCCAGCTGGTAATGCAGGCCACGCACCACTCCACGCACCGATTTCGATTCATTATCCTGAATGAATGTTGCTTTAATTCCGGCTTTTTTGTAGCGTTCGTGCTGCCACGACTCGAAAAAATATCCCCGCTGATCTCCAAATACATCAGGTTCAACAATCAATAACCCGGGGAATGTAGTTTTTTTAACGTTCATAACGCCTAAAACGATAAAATTTGTTTTTCTGCCAGGCGCAAAAGGTATTCGCCATACTGATTTTTACTCAGTGGCTGAGCCAGCTCGATAAGTTGTTCGCGCGAAATAAACCCTTTTTTATAGGCAATTTCCTCGATACATGAAACTTTGAGGCCCTGCCGCTGTTCGATGGTCGCAATAAAATTGGAAGCCTGAAGCAGGCTGTCGTGTGTTCCGGTATCGAGCCATGCAAATCCGCGGCCAAGCAATTTTACATTTAACCGGTTTTCTTCAAGATAAAGCCGGTTGAGGTCGGTAATCTCCAGTTCTCCGCGGGCAGAAGGTTTCAGGCTTTTGGCCTTTTTCACCACATCGTTGGAGTAGAAATACAATCCGGTTACTGCGTAGTTCGATTTTGGGTTCTGTGGTTTTTCTTCAATGGAAATCACTTTCTTTTCTGCGTTAAACTCCACTACACCGTAGCGTTGCGGGTCGTTCACATAATATCCGAACACAATGGCACCGTCATTCAGTTGCGCCGACTCTTCCAAAATGGCCCTGAAATTATAGCCGTAAAAAATATTGTCGCCCAGAATCAGGCAAACATTGTCGTCGCCAATAAATTCTTCGCCCAAAATAAAAGCCTGGGCCAGCCCGTCGGGAGAGGGTTGTATTTTGTATGAAATTTTTAACCCCAGTTGTTCGCCTGTGCCAAAAAGTTCTTCATACAATTTAATATCGGCAGGTGTTGAAATGATAAGAATTTCCCGGATTCCGGCCAGCATCAGCACCGACAACGGATAATAAATCATTGGTTTGTCGTAAACCGGAATAATCTGTTTCGAAATTGACCGGGTAATGGGATAAAGTCGGGTACCGGCTCCACCCGCGAGAATAATTCCTTTCATGCTATTTGGTTTAAATATTTTTTTAACGAGGTTCAAAATTAATAAAAATCAGCGGGCTGTCATTATTCGAACTCAAGAAAACGAACCGCAGCATACAGAACAATCCTGTTTGTAACCAAATTCTTTCCAAAACAAAATAAATCGTTGAAAACCTTTGATATAAGTGAATTAAGTTATATTTTTGCGCGCGATTTAGAACAATAGATAATGTCTAACTTATTAATTTATTTAAAATTACATGACTGAGAAGAAAGATGAAAAAGTAGAACAGGAAGAAGTTCGGAATACTCCGGAAACTCCTGCTGCGAAAGAAACCACTCCCAAAACTGAAGAAACCCCTAAA
>CAZXHP010000153.1:0-2102 GCA_964639655.1 uncultured Mariniphaga sp. | reverse complement strand
TTGGAAAAAGACGAAATTATCAAAGGATACATCAAATGCCGCACAAAAGGCGGTATGATTGTAGATGTATTTGGCATTGAAGCCTTCCTGCCCGGTTCGCAAATCGACGTGAAACCTATTCGCGATTACGATGTATTTGTGGGAAAAAACATGGAATTCAAAGTGGTTAAAATCAATCACGAATACCGTAACGTAGTTGTTTCGCACAAAGCATTGATTGAAGCCGAACTGGAACAACAGAAAAAAGAAATTATTGCCAAACTGGAGAAAGGCCAGGTTCTGGAGGGGACAGTCAAAAATATCACTTCATACGGTGTGTTTATGGACCTTGGCGGTGTGGACGGATTGATTCACATTACCGACCTTTCGTGGGGCCGTATCAACCACCCCACCGAAATTGTGGAACTCGATCAGAAACTGAATGTGGTAATCCTCGATTTCGACGACGACAAAAAACGCATTGCCCTTGGGTTGAAACAGCTTACTCCGCATCCGTGGGATAAACTGGACGAAGAGCTGAAAGTGGGCGACACCGTAAAAGGAAAAGTTGTGGTACTGGCCGACTACGGTGCATTTGTGGAAATTGCCCCCGGTGTGGAAGGTTTGATTCACGTTTCAGAAATGTCGTGGAGCCAGCATCTGCGCAGTGCTCAGGACTTCCTGAAAGTGGGCGACGAAGTGGAAGCCGTGATTCTTACACTCGATCGCGAAGACCGGAAAATGTCGCTGGGCATGAAGCAACTGAAAGACGATCCGTGGGAAAAAATCGAAGAAAACTATGGCGTTGGAACAAAACACAAAGCAGTTGTTCGCAACTTCACCAACTTCGGTGTATTTGTTGAAATTACAGAAGGAGTTGACGGTTTGATTCACATTTCAGATTTAAGCTGGACGAAAAAAATCAAACACCCGTCGGAATTTACTTCCATTGGCGAAGAAATTGAAGTGGTGGTGCTCGACATCGATACCGAAAACCGCCGCCTGAGCCTTGGCCACAAACAACTGGAAGAAAATCCATGGGATGTTTTCGAAACCATTTTCACCACCGATTCCATTCACGAAGGAACGGTAATCGATTTGATGGACAAAGGTGCTGTTGTAGCGCTTCCCTATGGAGTGGAAGGTTTTGCAACACCACGTCATTTGGTAAAAGAAGACGGTACGCAGGCTAAACAAGACGAAAAACTGGATTTTAAAGTTATCGAGTTTAACAAATCGGCCAAACGGATTATCGTTTCTCACTCCAGAGTTTTTGAAGATGAAAAACGTTCTGAAGATACCGCAAAACGGAAATCGCACACGCGTTCGACCAAAAAAGCGGTAAAAGCAGTGAACGACAACATTGAAAAAACAACTCTGGGAGACATTTCCGACCTGGCAGCTCTGAAAACTCAGCTTGAGAAAAAAGAGAAAAAGGAGAAGAAAGAGGATAGCGAAAAATAATCCGGGTTCAGTTAAATATTCTGACTGAAATTCGTAAATTGTAGCATGTCAACGGAAATTCTTAATAAAGAAAACTATACGCTCGTGCGTATAATAGCCGAAAGGCTGGATACCAACACAGCACCTGGTTTGAAATCGGAACTGGTTGTGTTGCATAACAATGGAGCAAAAAACATTGTACTCGATTTGAGCCAATGCAAATACTGCGACTCGTCGGGTTTACGCTCCCTGTTGGTAGGGAACCGCCTGTGCGAAGATGCCATCGGAACATTTATTTTGTGCGGGTTGCATCCCGACGTCGAGCATCTGATAAGGATTTCGATGTTGCACACCGTTCTTCTTATTACAAAAACGGCAGAAGAAGCCGAAGAATTGCTCAGAAAAAAGATGGAAATGTAGGCAGGAATGACTTTTGAGTTAACTATACTGGGAAGCAGTTCTGCTGTACCTACATCTGAAAGATACCCAACCGCCCAGGTATTAAATATGCTTGGGCGGTTTTTTTTGATCGATTGCGGCGAAGGTACACAAATCCAAATCCGCCGCCAGAAAATTGGTTTCGGAAAAATCACCCGCATTTTCATTTCACACCTGCACGGCGACCACTATTACGGACTGATTGGCCTCATTTCAACCTTTAATCTGTTAGGATTAAAAAA
>CAZXHP010000152.1:0-9490 GCA_964639655.1 uncultured Mariniphaga sp. | reverse complement strand
GGTGTCCACCGGCGCCATCAGCGCATCGTCCATGTGGCAGAGGTCGTGCCAAACGCGGTATCCTTCGTTAATGCGCATGTGGCACATTTGCACCGGAAGAAAATATTCGAGCGTGGGTTGCCACACGTGACGTTCGTAAACATCAGCATCAATTTTAAACGGCTCGGTTTTGTAATCACCATAAACCACCTGGTACAAACCGGGTTTTTCCACTTCCGAAAAATCAAACCGGTAATAGTTAAACCGAAGGTATTTTCCCCATTTTTCGGGTGTTCCAGTTTTTACCGTTTTAAACCCGCCATTTTCCGACAATCGGATCAGCGAGATATTTCCCACACCGGTTTCGGCTTTGTCCAGTTCAACCGTAGCCACTTTCTGTTGATTGGGATGATACCCAACCTGGCTGGTATGTACCACCGGCTGATGTTTAAAATTTGGAACAACATTCGGCTCTACTAACCATTCAATGGCTTTTTTTGTTGCGCCGGACGGTACTTCAGAACGCACCACAAACCAGCCGTTGTTGTGGTAAAATCTACCGTCGAGCAGTTGCAGTTTTTCCTTCAGACTGGTGATTTTCAGGGTTTGTTCAAAAACGTCGGGTGCTATGGTCAATGTTTTTCCGGTTGCCAACGGATGAGCCTGCCAGTTACCATCGGTATCCTGTAACATAGGACCGTTGGGTTGGGTAGGGAAGAGGCCCGATTTTTTGTCCATGTACCAGGTTTTTCCAAACAGCAGGCCGGGAAAAAGTTCGAGGTTAAAACCCACTTTTCCAATCCACTCTTCAGGCAGCGGTTTTTCCAAATCCACCACTATCCTGAAGTTTTTCCCTTCGCCGAACACCCGGACATCGTAACTGAATTCCAGATCGGGATAAAAAATCGGGTTGAAACCTTTCATGTGGCGACTTTCGTCGGGATAGGAGCAGGTAACCCTGATTTCGTTGTTTTCAGGAAAAATCTGCCGCTCGCCCACCTTAGGAATGGGTTGCCACTGTCCGGGTGAAGGCTCCAGACGAATATCGCCATTGGTGGCTACGCGTGTTCCGTTTTGAATGATGCCAATTGCTCCCTGGTGACCTTCGGGGTAAATATCGTAAAACACCATTACATTCAACCCGGGCATTTCAAAATATTCATGTTCATTTATAACGAGCGATTGTGAGGTTACGGTAAAGAATGCAGCGATTGCAACTGCCAGAGAAAAATATTTCTTCATGGTGAAAATGGTTTAGCCTCTTTATTTCATAAATATAGTCCTGTCAATTTCAAATTGTAAATATAACAACCTGAAAACAGAAATTGGAAATTCAAAGACAATTCTTTACTCTTTTTTGGAGGATTTCTTCCAAATGCCTGGATAAAAACTGATTGACGAAAGGTAGAATGCTGATTTTTTAACAGATGCATATAAAACAATCCAAAAAACCATAAAAATATATACTTTAGACCGTCAAAAGATCTTATTTGTGTATGCGTTTTAAAAGTCAAATACCTTTTTACCGGAATATTCCGATTGCTTTTTTCCTGTTTTTTTTCTTCACCGGAAACGACGGGTTTGCCGAAGGCAGGGAAGATAGTTTAAAGCACATTTTAAGACAAATACACTATGACACGCTAAACGTTGAAACGCTGCTGCAACTGGCTCGAAACTCCGAAGCTGGTGATTTGACTGCAGCTGCGGATTACTATTCGCAAACATTAAATTACAGTTTGGAAAAAAAGGAAAGGGGAACTGTGTTAAATTCCCTCGGAATGATTTACCTGAGAATGGGTAACAACACCAGTGCATTGCAGAAATTCAGAGAGGCAGAGGACATTTTTGCTGAACAGAATGACAGCACAATGCTGGGAAGAGTTTACAACAATATGGGAGTGGCAGGTTACTGGCTCGGAAACAGCAACCAGGCGCTTGCCAATTACCACCGCGCACTGGACATACGACGGGCATTAAACGATAAAAAGGGTGTTTCAAAGGTTTTTAATAACATTGGAATGATTTACCAGGACTGGGGTCTTTTTACCGATGCGCTGAGCTGGCACCAGCAAGCCCTGGTCGCTGCCACAGAGGCGGAAGCGCCGTATGAGACGGCATACACTTATTCGAATATTGGCATTACCTATAAAAAATTAAAAAAGTTCGATGAAGCGCTGAAAAGCTACCGTAAAGGGCACAGTTACGCTGTGATGGTGGACGAACAAAACCGCATAAATTCCTATTTCTCCTCTTTTTTTGGAGATTTATACACGGAGTTGGGCCAACAGGATTCTGCGCTTCATTATTACGAAGATGCATTGGATTATTCCAAACGCATAAATAACAACAACCGTCTGGCCCTGGCAAATCATAATCTCGGGAAAATTTATTTTACCCTGGGTGAATTTCAGTTGGCTAAGGAACACGTTAATCTAAGCTATTCTGCCGCAGTTGAAAATAATTACGTTTCGCTCGAACCGGACAACCTTTTTGTGCTTTCGGAGCTGGCAGAACAGGAAGGAAATACAGGAGAAGCGTTATCTTTTCTGAAAAGAGCTACCGTGCTGCGCGACAGCCTGTTTAATGCCGATAAGCTCTCGAAATTTAATGATCTTCAGATTAAATATTTTACTGAACAGCAAAACAAGGAAAATCTTGTATTAAAACAGCAAAACGAAATTCAGGAAATTGCCATCCGGCAACAGAAAGTGAAAACAAGAATTCTGATTATTAGCGGGATTTTTATTTTAGGCATTTTGTTTTTTATTGCCCGAAGCCGGATTTCGTTAAAAAGGTTGAGTGACAGACTCGAGAAATCGGAAAAAGAACTGATGAAAGTTAATGCGGGCAAAGACAAATTTTTTGCGCTTATTGCACACGATTTAAAAAGTCCTTTTAACGGGCTGCTTGGGGTAACGGAAATTCTTTCAGAAAATTTCGATGAGCTTCCGCCCAATCAAACAAAAAAACTGATTCTGGAGCTGAAAAAATCGGTTTCGAATGTATATGCATTGGTGGAAGGTCTGCTGAGCTGGGCTCAGATTCAAACCGGAAAGATTGAGTACCGCTTTGAAAAAACAGACCTTTTTAACCTGGCTAAAGAAGTGACCGAACAATTGGAAACATCTGCGAAAAACAAAAACATTAAACTGGAACAGAATGTCGGTGAAAATACATTTGCAATCGCCGACGAAAAATCGGTGTCGGCTGTTTTCAGGAACCTTATTTCCAATGCTATAAAATATACCAACCCCGGAGGAGAAGTAAAAATTGAAGCCGTAAAAAAGGATGGTTTTATGGAAATTTCGGTGGAAGATAACGGAACGGGAATGTCTGCCGGAAAACTGAAAAGGTTATTCAAAATAACGAAGATTGTTTCGGAAGAAGGCACAGCCAGGGAAACCGGAACAGGTTTGGGATTAATTCTTTGTAAAGAATTTGTGGAAAAAAACAGCGGAAGAATATGGGCTCAAAGCGAACCGGGTAAAGGGAGTCGGTTTATTTTTACGTTACCCGCAGCCGGATAAAAAATAAAGGCACGACTCAAAGCCCTGCTATCCTTTTAGTAATTGGTTTAGTTTTTTCCCACCGAATAAATGTCGTTAACGAGGTGCTGGTATTTTACGGCAACCACATTCCGGCGCAGTTTTAAAGTAGGCGACAGTTCTCCCGATGCAGTCGTCCATTCTTCACAAACCAGGCGAATCCGGTTGATTTGTTCGTGCGAGCCCAGCGTTTTGTTGATTTTGTTTACTTCTGCCTGTATTTTTTCAATCACCTCCGGAATTTGAATCAGCTCTTCATTGTTTTGGAAGTGAATTTTATGGTCGGCACACCAGTCGTGCAGAAGCGGAAAATTGGGTGAAATAAGCGCGCTGGCAAACTTCTCGTTGGCGCCAATTACCATCACCTGCTCAATGAGGTTCGATGTTTTTAACTTGTTTTCAATCATCTGCGGTGCAATATATTTTCCGCCCGAAAGTTTAAAAATCTCTTTTTTGCGATCAGTAATTTTGAGGTACTTTCCGTCTTCCAGAATACCGATATCACCGGTATGAAACCAGCCGTTTTCGTCGATAACTTCGGCGGTAAGTTCGGGCGCTTTGTAGTATCCCATCATCACCCCCGGACCTTTACACAGAATTTCCCCGTCGGCTGCTATTTTTACTTCAAAGCCATCGAGAACCGGGCCAACCGTACCAATTTTCATCTCTTTTTTTGCCGGGTTGTTCACTGCTATCACCGGCGATGTTTCGGTAAGTCCGTAACCCTCCAGATTGTACATTCCGGCCATTCCCAGCACCCTTGCAATGCGCGGTTGCAAAGCCGCACCACCCGAAACAATGTAAACAATGTTTCCGCCTAAAGCCCCTCTCCATTTTGAGTAAATCAGCTTGTCTGCGATTTTTATTTTTAGTTGAAGCATCGGGCTGTATTTTTTATTGTATTCGAAGTGTTTTGTTAGTCGAAGCGCCCAGAAGTAAAGTGTCTTTTTGGCTCCCGAAAGTTCTTTCCCTTTGGCCACCAACCCATCGTAAACCTTTTCGAGCAGCCGGGGCACCGAATTAAACATGTGCGGTTTTATCTCCTTGATGGCTGTTACAATTTGCGCCAGATTTCCCACGTAATAAATCCCCATTCCCTTGTATTGAAAATGGTAATTTACACTGCGTTCATACACATGGCACAACGGAAGGAAACTGATTACATGGTGGTCTTTGCCCAGATGGTGCATTTGCGAGTGGGTAACAAAATTGGAAACGAGGTTATTCTGCGACAGCATTACTCCTTTGGGAACACCTGTTGTACCCGACGTATAAATAATAGTAGCAAGGTCTTCCGGTTTAACCGATGCCTTTAACCCGGTTAATTTGCCTTCCAGCTCTGCCTTGCGTGATGCTCCGAGTGCGAGAATTTCCTCATAATTTTTGGCGCCTTCCACTTCTTCAAAAGTATAAATATCCTGTATCGACGACGACATTCTTACAATGGGAAGAAGTTTTTCGTAAAGTTTGGCGTCGCCTGCAATAAGCAATTTTGACTCCGAATGATCTAAAATATAGTTGTATTCGTCTTCGCCAATGGTAGGATAAATGGGAACATGTATCACTCCCGTCATAGCCATTCCCATATCGGCAAAATTCCATTCGGGCCGGTTGGTGGTAACGGTGGCAATTTTGTCTCCTTTTTCAAATCCCATGGCAAGCAATCCCAAAGCAAACTGGTGCGATTTTTTATAGTACTCTTCGGTTGAATAGGTGTACCAGTCACTATTTTTTTTCCCACCCAGCGCATCTTTACGCGGAAATTCCTGAATGTATTTGTCGAGGATGTCAAACGTACGCGTTACTGTAACTGTCATTTTTTTAAATTTTGAAAACGGCCAAATATAACTGTTTTGGTTCTTCTCTAAATTCTGAGAAAGGTTGGAAATGGGGGTGCTTCGTTTATTTAGATTTATTCAAAATAAACACAATTTGCTGGTTGTTAGTTTTTTATTGTTTTTTTGTTCGACTAAAAGAATAAAGTATTCTAAAAATACAAAATTTTGTTTCGGTCAGATTAGATTTTTTATCGATTGTTAACATAAAATATTGAAATGAAATTTAAGGGAATCTATTGATGTCAGTTTTGCATCTGTGATAAAAAACTTTTAATACGTACGAATATATAGAGATAGTCCGCATCTTTCAGTTTGCTTTTCTAAGAGACTGTTTTGAAATAATATTTCCAGAGTTAATGATGTTTTTTCAGGAATATTTTTTGTTTTGTGGATTAGACGCTTTCAGGTTATACTCCGATTGCTATCGGGACTGAAAGGTCTGGTGTCGGAAACCTGGCAGCTTCCAGAACCAGATCGTAAATAACCATCAGAAGCGGGGCAAAAAACAATCTGACCGTTTGATTACCTGAAATCACTTCAGCGATAATTTTAGCGCAGTAAACCGGCATCAGCCAGTTGAGGCCAATCATCAACGGAGTTTCGAGAACCTTTGTTCCGAGGCCTTTCCCGTAAATATATTCCCCGAAAATCACGCCGGTTTTTACCTCTATCGCTTCAATTAAAAAGGAAAAAATGAAAATGAAGCCAAAAACAAGCAGCATTTTCAGTTTTCAATACTTCCTGTTTTGGTTTAAAAATAAACCTTATTTTTAGCCTTGCTGATTTTAAACAGCATTTTTAAACCAAAAATTGACATTATGACAACCAAAGTTGTTTTCGTACTCGGTGTGATTTTTCTTTTTGCCGGGTGTTCCCGTTTTAGTCAAACCGAAAACTGGACCCATTTCAGAGGTTCGCAGATGGACGGCCACGCCGAAACTGAAACAGCGCCACTGGAGTGGGGCGAAAAATCCAACATTGTTTGGAATGTTGAGGTGAAAGGAAAAGGATATTCTTCGCCTGTAATTTACGGCCATCAAATCTGGATGACTTCTGCTACCGACGATGGCAAAGAATTTTATACGCTTTGTTACGATTTTGAAACCGGCGAACTTCTCGACGAGAAAACGATTTTTACCAGCGACGACCCGCAGCGGATTCACAGCACCAATTCGTATGCCACGCCAACACCCTGCATCGGGGATGGATTCGTTTATGTTCATTTTGGAACGTTCGGAACTGCCTGCATTAATACTGGAAATTTTGAAGTGGTTTGGAAGCGCGAAGACTTGAAGTGCGACCACATGCAGGGACCAGCTTCTTCTCCCATTCTGCACAAAAATATGCTGATTGTTCACCTTGAAGGAACGCATGACCCCTATGTGGTTGCCCTCGACAAAAAAACCGGTGAAACCATCTGGAAAAGCGTTCGGCCCAAAGAAATTTACGACCCGCTGGAACCGGTTTACCGCAAGTCGTATCAAACCCCTATCATTATTGAGGTTGATGGTCGGGAACTCCTGATTAGCAACGGCGCCTACATGTGTTTTGCCCACGATGTAAATACAGGCGAAGTGGTGTGGACCATCGAATATGGCTACGATTCCACGGTCAGCCAGCCGCTTTACTGGAATGGTTTGGTGTTTGTAAACTCCGGCTGGATTTTTCTGGACAATATTCCTTTTTTTACCCGGCAATATGCCATCGACCCTACCGGAAAAGGCGACGTAACCGAAACCCATGTGAAATGGATGTACGAGGACGAAGTGCCGCAAATTCCGACTCCGGTTATTGTGGATGGCAAAATGTACATGGTACACGACCGCGGAATGGTGACCTGCCTCGATGCCATGACCGGCCAGCTTGTATGGAAAGAAAAACTGAGCGGGAATTTTAATTCATCACCCGTTTTTGCTGCCGGTAATATCTATTTCTTTAATGTAAAAGGCGACTGCACCATTATTAAGCCGGGCGATACATTTCAAAAAGTTGCCGAAAACAGCATCGGCGAAACGGTGAAGGCTGTGCCGGCATTTGTACGAAACAAAATGGTACTGCGGACAGATAAAAGTCTGTATTTAATTGAATAGTGTTTGAGGAGTTGACATTCAAATCAATTTAAATTTTCAATCACGCGTTCCAGTCTGCGGCTTATCTCTGTCGCCACTTCCTGAACTACGGCATTGTCAACTGCCATCATCGATGATAATGGCTCTACGGCAGCAACTTCAACTTCTCCGTTATCGTTTTCCTGTACCACCACACTACAGGGAAGCAACACTCCCAGGTTTTTTTCACTCTCAACGGCCTTTTTTGCAAACGCCGGATTGCAGGCGCCCAAAATCCGGTATTTTCTAAAATCCACATCGAGTTTGGCCTTAAAAGTGGCCTGCATGTCCACCTCGGATGGAACGCCAAATCCTTCTTTCCCCAACTCGGTTTTAACAAGGTCGATTACGTCGTCAAAACTTTTATCTTTAATTACTGTACTGAAAAAATAGCTCATATCATTTTAGTTTTTTGTTGAATATTTATTTTGGCTTCTGTAACAAATATAGGTCTATTTCGTTCAAAATCTTTTTTAAAACTGAAAAAATTAATCGCATAACCACACTTTTTGTTTAGGAGAAAAAAAATATTCCGGGTTTGGCAGCAAAAAGTGATATTTGGTTGGTCGAAACGGAAAATTTAAACCTAAAAGTAAATTTTTATTAATAAAATAAAGAAATTTGACACAAAAACATTTGTTTTATTGTCAAAAAGTATATTTTTGGCAGTTGAAGACAGGTTCAACTAAAAAAGCAAAAATATGTGTGGAATTGTTTGTGTATTCGATTTGAAAACCGACAGCAGGCAGCTGCGGCCTCAGGTTTTGGAGATGTCGAAAAAGTTACGTCACCGCGGCCCCGATTGGTCGGGTATTTATTGTGGAGAAAAAGCGCTTGTTGCGCACGAGCGACTTTCCATTGTTGACCCGGAATCGGGTGGGCAGCCGTTGTACAGTAAAGACAAGAAACTGATTTTGGGCGTAAACGGTGAAATTTACAACCATCGTGAAATCCGAAAGCAGTTTGAGGGCAAATACGAGTTTTTAACCGGCTCCGATTGCGAAGTGATTCTGGCACTTTACCGCGAAAAGAAAGAAAAGTTTCTGGATGATATGAACGGTATTTTTGCCTTCGGACTTTACGATGAGGAAGAAGATGCTTATCTGATTGCCCGCGATCATATCGGCATTATTCCGCTCTATCAGGGCTGGGATGAGTTTGGAAACTATTATGTGGCTTCTGAATTGAAAGCTTTGGAGGGGTACTGCAAAAAAATTCAGGAATTTCCTCCCGGACATTATTTATACAGTAAAGACGGCGAGTTAAAACGCTGGTATGTGCGTGAATGGACCGAGTATGAAAATGTGAAGGACAATTCTGCCGACATTGATGAACTGTCGCAGGCACTGGAAGATGCCGTGCACCGGCAATTGATGTCCGACGTTCCCTACGGCGTGTTGCTGTCCGGCGGGCTCGATTCTTCGATTACTTCGGCGCTGGCCAAAAAGTTTGCGGGCAAACGCATCGAGGAAAACGACCAAAAAGATGCGTGGTGGCCCCAGCTGCATTCGTTTGTAATCGGGTTGGAAGGTTCGCCCGATTTGGCAGCCGCCCGAAAAGTTGCCGACCATATTGGCACCATTCACCACGAAATTCATTATACCATACAGGAAGGACTGGATGCCATCCGCGATGTTATTTACCACATCGAAACTTTTGATGTGACTACTGTGCGGGCTTCAACACCCATGTACATGATGGCGCGTGTAATTAAATCGATGGGAATAAAAATGGTGCTTACCGGCGAAGGCGCCGATGAAATTTTTGGAGGCTATCTTTATTTTCATAAAGCGCCCAATGCCGAAGAGTTCCATAAGGAAAGTGTGCGGAAAGTGAGCCGGTTGCATTTATACGATTGCCTGCGTGCCAACAAATCTCTGGCTTCGTGGGGAGTGGAAGGTCGGGTTCCTTTTCTGGACAAGGAATTTATCGACGTGGCCATGCGGTTCAACCCTGAAGAAAAAATGGCTAAAAACGGACGCATGGAAAAATGGTGTCTGCGCAAGGGATTCGAAAAATA
>CAZXHP010000151.1:0-9799 GCA_964639655.1 uncultured Mariniphaga sp. | reverse complement strand
TGAAAACGGGCAGCATTCAGCAACGTAATGGTCGTTCCGTGTACAATTCCCTGCGGCCCGATGTACATGTACGAGCCGGCTGTCATTTGTCCGTACTGTGTGACACCGAGTGCGTTGAATTTTTCGTAATCGTCTTTTAACGAATAGTTGGGTATCATCATGCCGTTGGTTACCACTGCACTCGGCGCGTCGGGATGCGAGGGAAAAAGACCGAGCGGATGACCGGAATACAATACCAACGTTTGGTTGTCGGTCATTTCAGCCAGGTATTTCATGGTGAGCAGGTATTGTGCCCAGTTTTGAAACACCGCACCATTTCCGCCATACGTAATCAACTCGTGCGGATGTTGTGCCACCGCCGGATCGAGATTGTTCTGAATCATCAGCATAATGGAAGCTGCCTGTTTCGATCGGCAGGGATACTCGTCGATTGACCGGGCAAACATTTTATAGTCTGGTCTGAACCGGTACATATAAATTCGTCCATACTGCCGCAGTTCTTCCAAAAATTCAGGTGCCAAAATGTCGTGAAATTTTTGCGGGAAATAGCGTAATGCATTTTTTATGGCCAGTATCTTTTCTTTACGGTTCAGTACATCTTTTCGTTTCGGCGCATGGCTAACCACTAAATCGCGGGGTTTGGCATCCGGAAGTACCGCCGGAATTCCTTCCAAAATCGCTTTTCTGAATTTGTTTTTTGCCATGGTTATTCTGTTTTATCTTTTGATAGATGAAATACAGCGGCAAATTAAGGTCTTTCCCCGAAAACAGGGATGATTTTTCACACATTTTGAAGATATTTGAAAGTTATTAAAATCAAAAATTATGAAAAAAGGATTATTGATAGTTTTGGTAGCAGTGGCAGGGTTGTTTCTGTCGGGTTGTGGCTACAATAAAATGGTTGACCTGGATGAACAGGTTGCTTCACAATGGTCGCAGGTTGAGAACGTTTACCAGCGCCGGGCCGATTTGATTCCCAACCTGGTGAACACCGTTAAAGGTTATGCAGAACATGAGCAGGAAACACTTACAGGTGTAATTGAGGCGCGTTCAAAAGCCACATCGGTAAATATCGACCCCAACAACTTAACTCCGGAAGCCATCGAACAATTCAATCAGGCACAGGAAGGCCTCTCTTCTGCACTGAGCCGGCTGATGGTAGTGGTTGAACGTTACCCCGACCTGAAAGCCAATCAGAACTTCCTCGATTTGCAGGCACAACTTGAAGGCACAGAAAATCGTATTGCCGTTGAACGCCGGAAATTTAACGAGGTAACCCAGTCTTACAATTCATACATCCGAAAGTTCCCGCGGCTTATTTATGCCGGAATGCTTGGGTTCGATAAGAAAAACTATTTTGAAGCGCGCCAGGGTGCAGATCAACCCCCGGTTGTGGAATTTTAATGTCTAAAAAATGAGTGTTCGAAAATATTTTTCAGAAGAAAATAAACTACAAATAACAAACGCTATTCGGGTTGCCGAAACAGATACTTCAGGCGAAATTCGTGTACACATTGAAAAACATTGTAAAGGAGATGTGCTCGACCGTGCAGCGTATATTTTTGAAAAACTTGAAATGCACAAAACAGCGTTACGCAATGGAGTACTGTTTTATCTCGCTATAGAAGACCATAAATTCGCCATTTTGGGAGATGCCGGAATCAACCAAAAGGTTCCCGAAAATTTCTGGGAAGAAATAAAGGAAGAAATGGCCGAAAAATTCAAAGAGGAAAAATTTACCGAGGGGCTTTCAACCGGAATAAAAAAAGCCGGGAAACAGTTAAAGCAGCATTTTCCCTACCAGGAAGATGATATCAATGAATTGTCAGACGAAATCTCGTTTGGGACAGACAAGGAGGAAAAATGAAAAAAATAGTTTCAATACTGATTTTGCTCACAGTTTTTTCTGTGTTACATGCTGAAATACCTGAACGCCCGGCACCGCCGAGGCTGGTAAACGATTTTGCCGGAATTTTAAACCAATCGGAAACAAATAATCTGGAAACCCAACTTGTGCAGTTTGCCGGCGAAACTTCAACCCAGATTGTTGTGGTTACTGTTCCTGATCTGGAAGGTTATGACGCCGGCGATTATGCTTTTCGACTGGGTGAAAAATGGGGCGTTGGCCAGCAAGATAAAGACAATGGTTTGGTGATACTGGTAAAACCCAAAACCGGCAATGAACAAGGCCGGATTTTTATCGCCACCGGTTACGGGTTGGAGGGTGTTTTGCCCGATGCTATTGTGAACGGTACCATAATCGACAATGAAATGATTCCCCATTTCAAACAAAACGATTACTACAAAGGGCTGGAGAGCGGAATTAACGTTATTATGGATATTACCCGCGGAGAATACACTGCTGAATATTACCAGGAAAATTATAGAAATAAGGGTAGTGGAATTCCGGTTTTTTTCATTTTAATCCTGTTTTTTATTATCATTCCCGCATTGCGGGGCCGTAAACGCCGGTTTTATTCACCAGGAAAAGACCTGCCGCTGTGGATCGCTTTGGGAATGATGTCGGGAAACCGTTCACACAGAGGTTCATTCGGCAACTTCTCCTCGGGGCGGGGTGGCTTTGGCGGCGGAGGTTTTGGCGGTTTTGGCGGCGGAAGCTTCGGTGGCGGTGGCGCCGGCGGAAGCTGGTAATTTGAAATTTTCTTCAAAAAAAGTGGGATGAGAAATCGACTTCTCATCCCACTTTTTTACTTCTTAAACGGATTAAAACTTGTAGCTGAAGCCAACTCCAAACAATTGTTTAAGCTGAACTCTTCTGCCTGTATTTCCTTCGTTGTCGATAGGAATCAAAATATCATGGTCGTAAACCAGATTGGTCAGTAAATTGGCCGACAGAAAATCGTTGATTTTCATATTCAGGGCAATGTCCCAGTTTACGTCGATGTTCTGCGGATTGTTGAAATAATTGGAAAACAAGGTTAATGTAGTGGAAAGGTCCACATTTTTTACCACAGGCGTTTTAAATTCGCTTTTTACGGTTGCCCCCATTTCAGCCCGCGCTTTTTTCCCGGGATCCACACCAAAAGCTCCGGCAGCGGAAAGATCATCATCGGTAACAAATGTGAATTTTCCGGAGAGCGGAGTAAAAAACAGGGAGAAATTTTCAGAAGGCTGGTAATCCAGACCTGTTGCCAAAGTGAGGTATGCCGGCGCAAAAAGTGTAGAAATTTTGTCGGTGGTATTTGGGTACTTGTAACCGTTGGCAAACTGTGTCAAAAAATTCACATAAGAAGAATACAACAAATGTTCTTTCAACTGAACACCCAGTTTGGAATTCAGTTCCAGTTTATCATCTGTTTTAACCACCTGATCTTCTTCTTCTTTTAAAAGGCCGTAACCGGTTTTTAAAGTGTTGTTCCACTGCAATTTGTCTTTTTGGTAGATGGCATTCAGGTCGAACAAACCAACCCCCGAAACGGAATTTTTGCCTCCGCCAACCCAGTTGGAAAACGAGATTTGGCTCAGATTTACCGATGCCTGCCCGGTTACTTTCCAATATGAAGTGTCCTGTGCCTCCTGTGCGACAACTCCTGAAAAGACAAAAATCAAAAGGACGATAATTTTAAATGTTTTCATAATAAATAATTTTTTTATTACAACGAAAAAAGCGCGGAAAAGTTCCCGCGCTTTTTCAACCATTATGAACAAATGTATTATTCTGCTTCAACTACATTTATATCCTTATCCACCAGAATACGGCCGCAATATTCACACACAATAATCTTTTTGCGGTTGGCAATGTCGAGTTGGCGCTGTGGTGGAATTTTATTGAAACATCCGCCGCAGGCATCGCGCTGAATAGTTACCACAGCCAGGCCGTTGCGTGCATTTTTCCGAATACGTTTAAACGCCGTAAGCAAACGCGGTTCGATAAACGATTCAATTTTTTCGGCTTTGCCTTTTAGCTTTTCCTCTTCAATTTTGGTTTCCTGGGTAATTTCGTCCAGTTCGTTTTTTTTCCTATCCAAATCCTCTTCACGTTCTTTCAGCAGCGATTTCGACGATTCAATAGTCTGTTTTTTTTCTTCCATTTCAGTAGTAAACTCCTTGATCCTTTTTTCTGAAAGCTCTATTTCAAGGGTCTGGAATTCAATTTCTTTCGAAAGAGAATCGAACTCGCGGTTGTTGCGCACATTATTCTGCTGCTCGGTATATTTGGCAATAAGCCCCTGAGAATCTTTTATGGCAATTTTTTTATTATTAATTGCGGTTTCGAGGGTTTTAATTTCATCCTCGAGGTTTACCAGCCTGGTACGCAGTCCTGCGATTTCATCTTCCAGATCCTGCACTTCCAGTGGCAACTCACCCCGCAGGGTTTTTATTTTATCGACTTCGGAAACCACACTCTGTAATTCATGCAGTGCGCGCAGTTTATCTTCAATTGAAATGTCTTTGTCTTCTTGCCTCGGAATTGTTGCATTCATTGCTCGTTACTCTTTAAATTCAACTCATTAAAATCATTAAAAGTAAAATACCGGGTTGGTTTTTACCTCCGAAAAACGGACTGCAAATTTAGGGAATTTTTTTGTAAGTAATTCATAAAAAAGTTCTTTAGTAAATTGCTCGCTTTCATAATGTCCCACATCGGCAATTACAATTTTGTTTTCGGCATCGAAAAACTGGTGGTATTTAAAATCGCCGGAAACAAACACGTCGGCTTTGGCTGCAATGGCCTGGTTTAGCAGGAACGAACCCGCCCCTCCGCAAACGGCAACTTTGCTTACATTCTTCCCTCTCAACGCAGTATGTTTGATGCTGCCTGTACCGAAAGTTTTCTTTAACAAACCCAAAAAGTCTGTTTCTGGCAGCGCATTTTCCAGTTCTCCCACCATGCCCATTCCGGCTTTTTCGTACCTGTTTTCAAGGGGATAAATATCGTATGCCACTTCTTCATAAGGATGGCTGTCAATCAATGCTTTTATGATTTTTCCCTGCAGCCAGCCCGGAAAAATGGTTTCAAACCTGATTTCGTTTTCGTAATGTACCTCTCCTTTTTCGCCCACAAAAGGATTAGCGTTTTCGCCTGCCCTGAAACTACCTGTTCCTTCGAGATTGTACCCGCAATAGTCGTAATTGCCGATATGACCGGCGCCTGCATCAAAAATTGCAGTTCTCACTTTTTCAGCAGCCTCTGCCGGAATAAAAGTAATCAGTTTTTTCAACTGACCGGCCACCGGTTGCAGCACCCGACAATTTTTTAACCCCAGCTTTTCACAAATTTTTGAATTCACACCTCCGGTTACTGCATCGAGGTTGGTATGTGCGGCATAAACTGCAATTTCATTTTTAATGGCTTTCAGCACCGTGCGTTCCACATAGTTTCTTCCGGTAATTTTTTTCAGGCCCGAAAAAACAACGGGATGATGCGCAATAATTATTCCGGCGTTGTTTTCAATGGCTTCGTCAACCACATCTTCGGTAACATCAATAGTAACAAGCGCCGATGAGACTTCCGCTTCGGGGTCGCCGACAATTAGTCCGGCATTGTCGTACGATTCCTGCAATGCCGGCGGCGCAACTGTTTCAAGAAAGTGAACGATTTCTTTTATCTTCATCATATTACTCTCCCATCTCGTTACGAATGGCAACCAGTTCTTCTTTCACTTTCTGCAGGCGTTTTACAATTTCCCAATTGTCAATTGCATCCTGCCGGTTACCTTTTAATTTCTGCTGAACCCCTTTTACAGTCATGCCACGCTCTTTTACCAAATGATGAATAAATTTCACCGTTTCCACATCATCTTTCGAAAAAAGGCGTGTTCCCTTACTGCTTTTTTTTGGCGACAGCTCTTCAAAACTGGTTTCCCAGTAACGGATAGAGGAAGGTGTAACACCAACCATTGCGGCAACCTCGCCGATGGAGAAAAAAACCTTTTCTATTTTGGGCTTTTTGTAGGGCACTTTTTATTAATCAAGCGTCTGACCGATATTCGAAGAAATGGCAATCATTCTTTCATACTCCTGCGGGGTAAGATCCTTAAAGTAGTAGTGTTGCGGATTTACGGCACTTCCGTTCCGGTGCACTTCGTAGTGCAGGTGTGGCGCGGTTGAACCACCGGAGTTTCCTACATAACCTATTACATCTCCGCGTTTTACATCCTGGCCCTGCCTTACATTAAACGCATTCAGGTGGGCATAAACAGTTTCGTAACCATATCCGTGATCGATTTTTACCACCAGTCCGAATCCGGCCCGGCTGCGTTTCGAACCGCTCACTTCCACCACTTTGCCGTCTCCTGTGGCATAAACCGGTGTTCCAACCGGAGCTGTAAAATCCATTCCATAGTGCATTTTCCGCACTTTATAAATGGGATGAATCCGGTACCCCCAGCCACTGGCCGTACGTTTTAAATCTTCGTTGGCCACCGGCATAATCGCCGGAATACTTGCCAGCATTTGTTCTTTGTTCAGCGCCATTTTCAAAACCTCATCGTATGATTTGGATTGAATATAAGCTTCCTTGGCCAGGACATCGATGTTACGGGCAGTTTCAATTATCAGATTCGAATTGCTCAGATTTTCCAAATGCGAATATTTATTGGCTCCGCCGAAACCAGCTTTCCGAATTGAAGAAGGAATCGGATCAGCTTCAAAAATCACCCTGTAAATATTGTCGTCCCGTTGCTGCAATTCGGCCAAAACGGTTTCAATTCGTTCAATATCCCTCGTCATCAGTTCGTACTGACTGAGCAGTTGCTGGTTTTCCCGCTTCAACGCTTTTGAACGGGGCGTTTCGTAAAAATTCAAAAAAACCACAACCATTATCAGAGCCAACGCCAAACTGCTCGATAAATAAGTCAGAATTTTTCCGAATTTTTCTTTGAACGATATTCCCACTCGTTCATAGCTAAGGGTGTCGGGATTAAATTTGTATTTCTTTTTCGCCATAAAGTTCCGGCTATTTTTTATCCTGTTTTAAGCAAAATTAATTAAAACACCTAACTTTGCAACATTTTTAAAAATGCATAAAATTATTTTACGCCGCAAAAATAAACAAATAACTTTCATTCAGGCAATTTGTTTAATGGCATTAAAATTTTTTAACAAACGGAATAACGATTTGAGATGAAACGAAGTTCAAAAGAGATACGCAAAGCTTTTCTCGATTTTTTTAAAGAAAAAAGACACCAGATAGTTCAATCGGCGCCAATGGTGGTAAAAGGCGACCCCACACTCATGTTTACCAACGCCGGGATGAACCAGTTCAAAGACCAGTTTCTGGGAAACGAACCCGTAAAATGGCCACGCGTTGCCGACACGCAAAAATGTTTGCGGGTATCGGGCAAACACAACGATTTGGAAGAAGTTGGCCTCGACACATACCATCATACCATGTTTGAAATGCTGGGTAACTGGTCGTTTGGCGACTACTTTAAAAAAGAAGCCATCGACTGGGCCATGGAATTTTTGGTTGAACGAATGGGATTACCTGCAGACCGGCTTTACGCAACTGTTTTTGAAGGAAGCAGCGACGACAATCTGGAACGCGACGATGAATCGGCAGGTTTTTGGGAAAATCATCTTCCCAAAGATCGTATTCTGAACGGCAGTAAAAAAGACAACTTCTGGGAAATGGGCGACACCGGGCCGTGTGGCCCCTGTTCCGAAATCCATATCGATTTGCGCCCGGAAGAAGAAAGTGCAAAAAAACCGGGCAGGGAACTGGTGAATAAAGATCATCCACTCGTAATCGAAATCTGGAACCTCGTTTTCATCCAGTTTAACCGGAAAGCCGATGGCAGTTTGCTGGAGTTGCCTGCCAAACATGTGGACACGGGAATGGGATTCGAAAGGTTGTGCATGGCATTGCAGGGCGTTACCTCCAACTACGATACCGACATTTTCCGGCATATTATTGCTGAAATTGAAAAACTGAGCCAAATTAAATACGGTGCGAACTTAAAAACCGACATTGCCATGCGTGTGGTTGCCGACCACTTGCGGGCTGTGGCATTTGCCATTGCCGACGGCCAGTTGCCGTCGAACAACAAAGCCGGCTATGTAATTCGCCGTATTTTGCGCCGTGCCGTTCGCTATGGATACACCTTTCTGAATTTCAGGGAACCCTTTATATTTAAACTCATTGAGGTTTTGAAACAAACCATGGGTGATTCATTTCCTGAACTCACAGCCCAGCAAAGTCTTATTGAAAAAGTGATGAAGGAAGAAGAAGAATCTTTCCTCCGCACCCTTTCTACCGGGATGAAATTACTGGACGAAATGATTTCCAAAACCAAGAAGGAAAATAATCAACAGATTTCGGGGAAAGATGCATTTGTTTTGTACGATACTTACGGATTTCCCCTGGATCTTACGGCACTTATCGCCCGCGAAAACGGATTAAGTATTGACGAAGCCGGTTTTACCAAAGCGATGGAAAAACAAAAAAACCGATCGCGCAATGCAGCTCAACTGGAAACCGGCGACTGGCTTGAAATCCGGAAAATTGACCAGACCGAATTTTTGGGTTACGACACCACGGAAGCCGAGGTACGCATAGCACGCTACCGGAAAGTTTCCCAGAAAAAGAAAACCTACTTCCAACTGGTTTTCGATAAAACTCCATTTTACGGCGAATCGGGCGGACAGGTCGGCGATTCGGGTTACATTGAATTTGACGGCGTAAAAACACCCGTTTTCGATACCCAAAAAGAAAATAACCTCATTGTTCATTTATCAGAAAAATTACCCGAAAATCCGGAGGAAACTTTCCTGGCGGTTGTGAACCGGGAAAAACGCCGCGAAACAGCAAACAACCACACCGCTACGCACCTGCTCCATGCTGCTTTACGCGAAGTGCTCGGTACCCATGTAGAGCAGAAAGGTTCGCTGGTCAATTCCGACCACCTGCGGTTCGACTTTTCCCATTTTCAAAAAATGGCGGACGAGGAAATTGAACAGGTGGAAGCGCTGGTGAATGAAAAAATCAGAGCCAATTCATTGCGCGAAGAAAACCGCGAAATGCCCATGGAGAAAGCAAAAGAACTGGGCGCCATGATGCTGTTCGGTGAAAAATACGGCGATTCGGTGCGGGTAATCAAATTTGGCAAATCGGTTGAACTGTGCGGCGGAACCCACGTGGAAGCCACCGGGCAAATCGGATTGTTTAAAATTGTATCGGAAAGTGCCATTGCAGCCGGAGTGCGACGCATTGAAGCCATTACCGGCAAACGGGCCGAAAAATATGTAAACGACCAGATTAATACCTTAAAAAATATTCGCGAAACGGTAAAAGGTTCGAAAGATATCCTGGCCAGCGTGATGAACCTGCTGAAAGAAAATTCCGAGCTGTCGAAAAAAATCGAAGCTTTTGGCCGCGAACGCTTAAAAATTCTGAAAGCCAACCTGAAAAGCAAGGTTTTAGCCGAAAACGGCGTAAACATTATTGCCGACCAGGTGGATGTGGACAATGCAGCCATGCTGAAAGACCTGGCCTTTCAGTTGAAAAATGAAATAGATAACCTGTTTCTGGTTTTAGGTGCCGATATCGACGGAAAACCTAACCTCACGGTAATGATTTCGGAAAATCTTGTGGCAGACAAAGGATTGAATGCCGGGCAAATTGTACGTGAAGCAGGCCGCGAAATAAAAGGAGGCGGTGGCGGCCAGGCCTTTTTTGCAACTGCCGGAGGAAAAGACGTTTCAGGAATTCAGGCTGCTATTGAGAAAGCATTAAGTTTTATTAATTAGTTCAAAACGTTATCAACAATTGTTAATAACGCAGGTTGAAACATGGTGAATACAAACCGCTGAAAATTTTTGGTTGAAATGAGGTTTT
>CAZXHP010000150.1:0-9941 GCA_964639655.1 uncultured Mariniphaga sp. | reverse complement strand
TTAGTTCATAGGTTTAGGTTTGATTAGTTTTATTGGTTTAGTTAGATGAAAAGGATGGGTGTTGACCCGTCCTTTTTTTATGGCCCTCTCTCTCGCGATAGCTATCGGGACTCTCCAAATACAGGAGAGGAGTTACTTCCCAATCAAAAAAAACGACAAGTTGGAACAATTTATATTCATGTTCCCTTTTGAAATACTGAGAGCATATCCGCCGGATATTCCACATCCACTAAAAAAAGCCCCTGAGCCGGCGCCGAAGTTCCCGCAGCTTTTCTATCCTTTATTTCAACAATTTTTCTGAAATCTTTCAAATTGATTTTTCCTTTCCCCACTTCAAGCAAAGTTCCTGCAATTGCACGCACCATGTTTCGCAGAAACCGGTCGGCTTTTATCTTAAAAACCAGCATCTCCCCTTCCGTTACCCATTCGGCCTTAAAAATTTTGCACAAATTGGTTTTTACGTCGGTGTGCAGCCGGCTGAAGCTGGTGAAATCATTGTATTCCAAAAGAATTTTTGCCGCCTCGTTCATTTTCTGCATATCCAGCCGGCCATGGTAATAAAATGCGGTTTCGGTTTGAAAAGGATTTTTTTTGGTGGCAACAAAATAATGGTAGGTCCGCGAAACCGCACTAAAACGTGCATGTGCACCGGCCGGAACCGGCCATATTTTTTGAATGGCAATATCGGGAGGCAAAAAGCTGTTCAGCCGGAATGCCAGTTTTTGCGTATCCCGTATTTCTCCGGAAACATCGAAATGCAGCACATAAAACGACGCATGTACTCCGGTATCGGTACGCCCGGCGCCAACTACCGAAATTTCTTCCCGTAAAATGGTGGAAAGTGCCTTTTCAACGGTTTCCTGAACTGAAAGTGCATTGGGCTGAACCTGCCAGCCGTGGAAGGCAGTTCCTTTAAAACGAAGTTGCGCAAAGTAGCGGTGCATGTTAACCATTTATATTGAAACAAAATAACTATTTTTATTGCAAAAAACACCTGTTTTAAGAAAACGAATAACGAAAGAGGTAAATTTCCCAGCCTCCCTGCAATTCTGTCATCTCTTATTTTTCTGAAAGTCAAAAATTTTCTGCAAACAAATCTACACTAACTGACATTCAGTCATTTAATCGCTTAAAATTGACATTTTTTTGACTGTGGTATTTGGTTTGATCAGATTTAAGCAGAATTTAAAACAATGTTGAACTATTAAAAGTAAAGGAGGGTTTAGCCATGACACTTGCAAGAAGATCAGAAAGCAATTTTCCGTCGTTTTTCGACAGGTTTTTTAACAGCGATTTAATGGACTGGGGCCTCACCAATTTTTCCGGTCCGAACACTACGTTGCCGGCTGTTAACGTTAAGGAAACCGACGATGAGTACATCCTGGAAGTTGCAGCTCCGGGAATGACAAAAAAAGATTTTAAAGTCAATTTCCAGAACAATGTGCTAACCATTTCTTCTGAAAAACAGGAAGAAAAGAAAGAAAATGATGACAATTACACCCGAAGGGAGTTCAGTTATCAGTCGTTCCAGCGTTCATTCACTGTTCCGCACAACGATGTGGACAGCGACAAAATAAGCGCTGCCTATGCTGATGGTATTCTGAACGTAAAACTTCCAAAACGTGAAGAAGTGAAGCCGAAGCCGGCAAGAGAAATTAAAATTTCGTAATGTGAATCGAAGGCTGTCTCAAAAGGGCAGCCTTTTTTAATTCAGTGAAATTTTTCTCCCTTTGCCATCATTTCAAGTATAACTTTCTTCCGCCTTTCCCGCGTTTCGGGCTTTTTGGCGGTTTGGAGCCGCCAGGCGATGGAATACCGGTTCGTTTTATTCAGGGTCTCGAAAAATGCCAGCGCTTTTTTATTCTTCGAAAGTTCGGCGATAAAATCTTCGGGAACCTCCATATTCTTCGGCGAATCATAGGCCCTTTCCCATCTGCCGTCGGCTTTTGCCGCTTCTACTTCTTTTCGGCCTGCGGTATGCATTTTGCCCTCTTTCTCCAAACGTTCGATATGTTCGATATTTCTTTTCGACCAGATGCTGCGGGGCCGGCGGGGAGTGAATTTCTGAAGATAGGATTTGTCATCGTATTTTTTGGCCTGCCCGTCAATCCACCCGTAGCACAATGCTTCATCCAGGGCGGTTCCGTGGGTTACCGATGGCAGGCCTGTCCCTTTTTTAAATATCCTTAGCCAAATCCCCTTTTCGTTTTCGAGATTTTCTTCAAGCCAGCGCCGCCAATCTTCGGCTGTTGCAAAAGAGATAACAGGCAATTCATTGTTATCCTTCGGGGTTCCGTTTTTACTCCCGGCAGGTTTTCCTGTTGTTTCCTTCATCTCCGTAAAATATTTTTGATTAAACAATAATTTCAGATAAAAACTAACCGGCCTGCTAAAATGTTCAACATGGAAAATACAAAAAAATATTGTCGCAATCTGCCCGCTAATTTGACGTTTTTGCACATTCGGAATAATAAAATACCTTTTTATCTTTGAAATCGTAAATATGCCGTAAATTGTACAGAACAAATAAAGCAGGAATCATGAAAACAATTATCACAGTGAAAGCAACAATTGGAGTTCCGACAGAAAAAGTCTGGGACTTGTGGAACAACGCGCAACACATTGTAAACTGGAATTACGCCTCAGATGACTGGCATTGCCCCAAAGCCGAAAATGATTTACGTGTGGGCGGAAAATTAAAGGCGCGTATGGAAGCCAGAGACGGCAGTTTCGGGTTCGATTTTGAAGGGACTTACGATGAAGTAAAACCCAACGAACGGATTGCCTATACCATTGGAGACGGAAGAAAAGTTACGCTGGATTTTAAAAGCAACGGCGTATCGACTACCATAACCGAAGCTTTTGAAGCCGAAGGTACAAATCCGGTTGAAATGCAGCGCCAGGGCTGGCAGGCCATCCTCGACAATTTTAAAAAGTATGCGGAAAAGGTGGCGGCAAATACCGAAAAACCGGAAAAACTGCATTACGAAATCACCATCGGCGCCAATTCGGAAAAGGTTTACGCCGTTATGCTGGCCGACAAAACCTACCGCGAATGGACGAAAATATTCAACCCCGCTTCACGTTTTGAGGGTTCGTGGGACAAGGGTTCCAAAATCGTTTTCCTGGGCAGCGACGAGCAGGGTAACGAAGGGGGGATGGTGAGCCGCATCAAAGAAAATATTCCCAACCGGTTTGTAAGCATTGAACACATAGGCATGATTGAGGACGGCAAGGAAATCACCTCGGGGCCTGAAATAGATCCGTGGAAAGGCGGTCTGGAAAATTACACCTTATCAGAACAAAATGGAAACACCCTGCTGGTTGTTGAACTTAAATTTAAAACCGGCGGGATGGATGAACAAATGGTGGCCTATTTTGCCGATGCCTGGCCCAAAGCTTTAAACAAACTGAAAGAAATTTGTGAACAATAATTAGCATTAACTACTTAAAATATTTATTATGGCAAGCGTAAGCACTTATCTGAATTTCACACGCAACACCGAAGAAGCGTTCAATTTTTACAAATCGGTTTTTGGTACCGAGTTCGAAGGCGAAGGTTTTATGCGGTTTAAAGACGTTCCGCCCGGAGACGAAATGGGTCCGCTTCCCGAGGAGGACCAAAATCTGGTGATGCACGTAACATTACCCATACTCGACGGCCATTATTTAATGGGCACAGACACCCCCGAATCATTGGATTTTAAACTAAATCCAGGGAACAATGTGTACATTAACCTAATGCCCGACACCAGGGAAGAAACCAGGCGGTTGTTCAACGCCCTTTCCGAAGGCGGCGAGGTGGAAACGGAACTGCAGGATATGTTCTGGGGCGATTACTACGGAAGCTGCAAAGACAAATTCGGCGTGCAATGGATGTTTAACTGTTCAGAAAAAGCTGAATCATGAAACAACACATTTATCCCTGCCTCTGGTTCAACCAGCAGGCAAAAGAAGCGGCTAAATTTTACTGTTCGGCTTTTGGTGCTGAAGTTACCAGTGAAAACAGTTTTATATCCGTATTCGAGGTTGCCGGGCAAAGGTTTATGTGTCTCAACGGAGGGCCGGAATTTAATCCTAATCCCTCCATCTCCTTTTTTGTGGTGTGCGAAACCGAACAGGAAACGGACAATGCCTGGGCCAAACTTTCCGATGGTGGAAATGTGCTGATGCCGCTCGACAAATATCCATGGAGCCAAAAGTATGGCTGGGTTCAGGACAAGTACGGCGTCAGCTGGCAGTTATCGTTTGGGAAAATGGCCGACGTGGGACAAAAATTCTCCCCCACCCTTATGTTTACAGGTGAAAAAGCCGGCAGGGCCGAAGAAGCCATCGGGTATTACACTTCGGTGTTTAAAAACTCATCGGTTACCGGAATCCTGAAATACACCGGCGAAGACGACGATGTGGAAGGCCACGTAAAACATGCGCAGTTCAGCATCGACGGTTATGTAATGATGGCGATGGACAGCTCCCTGCCCCACGCATTCAGGTTTAACGAAGGTATTTCACTGGTGGTGGAATGCGAAACCCAGGAAGAAATCGACTACTACTGGGAGAAACTTTCTGCCGTTCCCGAAGCCGAACAATGCGGCTGGTTGAAAGACAAATACGGCGTTTCCTGGCAAATTATTCCTTCCGTTCTCGAAAAACTGGTCAGCAACCCCGAAAAAGCCCAGTCCGTGGTACAGGCATTTATGCAAATGAAAAAGTTTGAAATCGATAAACTTCTCGCTGCCGCCGAATAAACACAACTGTTGGGTACAACCATGTATAAAACAGCGGCTTCGATAAAAATCAATTCGCTCGAGCTTAAAAATATTGATCTGGGGGAAGTGGCTTGTTCCTCTTCGGGAAATAACTGCGAACACCGTCCTTCCGGGCGGTGTTTTGAAAATATGCTGCAATATGCGAAATTAGAATCAGAAAATGGAATTCAACCCGAATAACAATGTTGTTAAACGCTGCCTGAAGGGAATGGGCATGGAAGAAAACGGCAAACCCGAAGAAGCAGGCAAACTGTTTGTTCAGGCCTGGGAGGAAGCGACAAACGACTTTGAAAAATTTTTGGCCGCTTACTATGTAGCCCGGCTTCAAAAAAACGTTTCCGACAAATTAAAATGGCTCGAAACGGCCTTGCAGTTTGCGTTAAGCATAAATAACAATACCGTTAAAAGTGCTTTTCCTGCGCTGTATTTAAACATTGCCAAATGTTACGGGGAGTTAAACGAGCCCGAAAAGGCAAAAAAGAATTATAAATTATCCGATGTGTTTAAGCATAAACCTTCGGACAAAGGTCCTTTCTATCACGGAACAAAAGCCGATTTAAAGGTTGGCGATTTGCTGACACCGGGTGGAAGTTCCAATTACAAAGCCGATCTTAAAATGAATCACATTTATTTCACTGCCCTGGTAAACGGGGCGGGGCTTGCTGCGGCTTTGGCGAAAGGCAACGGGCGTGAACGCGTTTACAGGGTTGAACCAACCGGAAGTTTTGAAAATGACCCGAACGTAACCGATAAAAAATTCCCGGGTAATCCCACACGTTCCTATCGCTCACTGGCGCCGCTAAAAATAGTTGGCGAAGTAACCGACTGGGTGAGACAATCTCCTGAGGAACTCCGAAAATGGCGCGAAAAACTGGCGAACATAAAAGGTGAGATCATTAATTAATTTCAACGAAAGGACAAATTATATCGATGAAACCACATTAACACATTTATCGAAAAAGGGGGAAAATGTTAAGATGATTTTGCTTTCAAAAAATGCCGCCAGAATCCAAAAAGTAAAACCCGGTTTGCTTTCCGCTGGCGTGCCCCGTCATGCTATTGCTTTGGGCGATGGCATGACTTGTTCCTCCGACCAATCCCCGCTAAACAATAAAAAATTTCAACCAACTGCTTGCATAAAAACCAAAAGATTTTTAGTTTTAATGCCTTGAAACTAAAACATAAACCGGTTGAACAAATCACCCGACATAACATCCCGGAAAGTGTTTGACAGGAAACCTGAATACTTGACTCAATAGCTGTTTGTTATGAAGAATGAGATCGTTTTATATCGCCCCGATGATCTTACTGAGCATATAGAAGTAAGAATTGACGAAGAAACCGTTTGGTTAAACCGACAGCAAATTTCCAATTTGTTTAACCGGGATATCAAAACTATTGGGAAGCACATTAACAATGTTTTTTCAGAAGGCGAACTTGATCAAAAGGCAACTGTCGCAAAATTTGCGACAGTTCAAAACGAAGGCGGCAGAATGGTAGAACGTCAAGTGGAACATTATAACCTCGATATCATAATTTCGGTTGGTTATCGGGTGAAATCAAAACAAGGTACGCAATTTCGTATTTGGGCAAACAGGATATTAAAAGATTATTTGCTTACAGGATACGCCATCAACAACCGAATGAACCGTTTGGAAGACAGTATGGAAACCCTAAAGAATAAGGTAAATGAAATAGACCTGCAAATACATTCCCACCTCATCCCCACGCAAGGCGTGTTCTTCGACGGCCAGATATTTGATGCCTACGAACTGGCTTCTAAAATTATCCGGACGGCCCGGCACACCATTGTTTTAATTGATAATTATATGGATGAATCCACTTTAACCCATTTATCGAAGAAGAAAAAAAATGTAAAGGTGATTCTACTTTCAAAAAATGCCGGAAAACAACTTTTGCTGGATGTACAAAAAGCAAATGAACAGTACGGTAATTTTGAATTGAAAACCTTTGCCAAAAGCCACGACCGATTTTTAATTATCGACAACACCGAAGTCTATCATCTCGGCGCCTCCCTCAAAGATTTGGGCAAAAAATGGTTTGCTTTTTCAAAATTGGATGCCGCGTCCGTTTCGTCAATAATTCAATCCGTTGCCGGTGTAATGCCGCCAGAATCCAAAAAGTAAAACCCGGTTTGCTTTCCGCTGGCGTGCCCCGTCATGCTATTGCTTTGGGCGATGGCATGACTTGTTCCTCCGACCAATCCCCGCTAAACAATAAAAAATTTCAACCAACTGCTTGCATAAAAACCAAAAGATTTTTAGTTTTAATGCCTTGAAACTAAAACATAAACCGGTTGAACAAATCACCCGACATAACATTCCGGAAAAAGTTTTAATGAAAAAAGCATTAGCCATATCGCAGCAAACGATTGAGAATCGGATTTTTACCGTTCGCAATAAGCAGGTTATGTTCGATTATCATCTTGCTGAACTTTATCATGTTGAGACAAAGCGAATCAATGAGCAGGTAAAAAGAAACAAAAAACGGTTTCCTGAAGATTTTATGTTTCAACTTTCAAAATCAGAATGGGAAAATTTGCAGTCGCAAATTGCGACTGCAAAACGCCACGAGAATTTGCAATCGCAAATTGCGACCTCAAAACGCAGGACTATCCCCTATGTTTTTACTGAACAAGGAGTTGCTATGTTATCTTCCGTTCTCAACAGTGAAATTGCTATTAGGGTCAGCATTCAGATAATGAATGCATTTGTAAAAATGCGACAAATACTTTTGGAAAATACATTGACTAACCGGCGTTTAGAAAAGATTGAATTAAAACAATTGGAAGCAGATCATAAGTTTGAAAAGGTTTTCAAGGCTTTGGAGAGCAAAAATTTTATTCCTTCCCAGGGCGTATTTTTCGACGGTCAGGTATTTGATGCTTATGAACTCGCCTCTAAAATTATTCGATCAGCCAAACAAAGTATTGTGCTCATAGATAATTACATAAATGAAAATACACTTACTCATTTGGCAAAAAAGAAAAAGGGTGTAAAGGTGTTACTGCTTAGTAAAAACCTTGGCAAACAACTGACGCTGGATGTACAAAAAGCAAATGAACAGTACGGTAATTTTGAATTGAAAACCTTTGCCAAAAGCCACGACCGATTTTTAATTATCGACAACACCGAAGTCTATCATCTCGGCGCCTCCCTCAAAGATTTGGGCAAAAAATGGTTTGCTTTTTCAAAATTGGATGCCGCGTCCGTTTCGTCAATAATTCAATCCGTTGCCGGTGTAATGCCGCCAGAATCCAAAAAGTAAAACCCGGTTTGCTTTCCGCTGGCGTGCCCCGTCATGCTATTGCTTTGGGCGATGGCATGACTTGTTCCTCCGACCAATCCCCGCTAAACAATAAAAAATTTCAACCAACTGCTTGCTTAAAAACAAAAAGATTTTTAGTTTTAATGCCTTAAAACTCAAACATAAACCGTTTGAACAAATCACCCGACATAGCATCCCGGAAAGCATTAACCCAAAACCCTGAATGTTTAAGGACGGAAATGCAGATCAATTGTTCAATTTTGAGTAAAGTAACAAATAGTCCAAAATTTGAAGCCACTAAACAAGTAGATTTTAGTTGGATTCGAAAACCTAATAGTATGAAAAATTGTAATTGTTTACCTGCTCAAGATAGTAAAAAGCACTCAGATTATTATTTGTTTTGAACACTCGGCTTGAGTTTTTCGACAATTCTCAGTAGTTCACAAAGGGCAGTGAATAAGTTCCTGTTTTTCAAGTTTTTTATCCTCCGGAGGTTGTTGTATTTTCAATGTACATGAAATTGTTTTTCAAATACTTCGTTCCTGGTGACATAAAATTTAAAAATCAGACAATATGCACAATTTGCATTTTTGGATTTGATAACTTTAGCTGCAAATATTTGTTTTTTAGTATCCTGTGCAATTACATCTGGAAGAGTTATGGACAGGGATATAACGATACAAATTTTATTTCGCCAGCTTGAAGAACTGAACAAGCGGGTTAGCCGGTTAGATGGAGAGAATAAAGCTTTGCGCAATGAGAATACTTTGCTGAAAAGCGAAATTGTAGAACTCAAGGCCCGTTTAAACAGCGACAGCCATAACAGCAATAAACCACCTTCGAGCGATGGTTATAAAAAGAAGACAGTAAAGCCGGCTTTTCCAAAAGGTAAAAACAGCAACCACCCTTTTATACACTTACCTTTTTGTACACGAAAAACGCGGCACCGGTGCAATCCAAAGCAATAAATCCATACTAAAACACTACTTCGGCTGGCTTGTCCATGATTGCTGGGGCAGCTACTTTAAAATGGAACATTTAAAACATGCGATTTGCGGTGCACATATATTAAGGGAACTCGAATCGCTGATTGAAACCCGGCAGTCCAAATGGTCGAAAGTTTTTAAGCTGTTTTTGTTGAATGTTTACAATATGCCATTTGAAGAAAGGGTCAAACGCAGAGAAATCATCGAATCCAGATATGACCGTATTTGCAGTTTTGGTGAACAAGCAGAACCCCCGCCAATAAAAATACCGGGCAAAAAAGGCAGAAGTAAACGTACCAAAGGAAGGAACCTTGTTGAACGATTAATCGGCAAAAAAGAAGCTGCACCGGCATTTGCCTTCAACCCGGAAGTACCATTTACAAACAACCTTGCAGAAAGAGATATCAGACCGGTGAAGGTCAAACAAAAAATATCAAACTGTTTTTGCACCTTCAAGGGTGCCGAAATATATGC
The DNA here is from genome assembly GCA_964639655.1 of uncultured Mariniphaga sp. Classification (GTDB taxonomy): domain Bacteria; phylum Bacteroidota; class Bacteroidia; order Bacteroidales; family Prolixibacteraceae; genus Mariniphaga. The sequence continues at coordinate 424 of CAZXHP010000150.1, read as the reverse complement.
AAGAATTGAAGGGTTCATCCCGATAGCTACCGGGACTTCCAGAAAAAATCAACGCAATGTTTTTTCAGAATTATGCACTGCTTTTGAAGGATATAATTTTGTCACTGGATAAAGTACCTGGTAAATAACTACCCTTAAGGAACATATTCACTGACCAGCCTTACCATTAAATCATTCAATTTTCAACTTCAAAATCTCCAATTGTGGGCTCCAGATGATCGTTGCCAACACCACTGTCATCGGTTATAAAAACATAGGTTCTATTTGTTAAGATGGCAAAAGAGCGCATTAAATATTCCGTAGCTTTATCTATACCAGAAGCTGTAATTGGGACTATTTTAATACCGTTTTCCGCAGCTTTAATTAAATTTGATTCTAAACTCGAAATTACTTCCTGTGTGTAGTGTGGCGGAGCATCTAATAA
>CAZXHP010000149.1:0-9961 GCA_964639655.1 uncultured Mariniphaga sp. | reverse complement strand
TTATTCACATCCTTTTGTGCATAAAATCATCGTGCGAACGCACCAGGGTGAGTTCAGAATTCCTTAACTTCGCACAACGCTTAAATAGTAAATTATGCCGTATCGTAGATTGCCTACCACCGACAAAGCACGGCTCCGGGCACTGGACGCTGCTCTGAGCATTGCCGAAGACAGGGATGCCGGGAAACTTGCTTTTTCCAAAAATACCCTGTTCGAACTGAAAAATGTGAAATCGAATTTTGAGAATCATTTGAAACACTATGAGTTCGATTTAAAAACGGAATCGGAGAAAAGTTCAGATTATAAGGCTGCTTTTGAAAAAGCCCGGTTGTATGTTTCCCATTTTATTCAGGTTTTTTTTATGAACATCGAGCGTGGTGAATTGAAAGATGAAACGCTTGCTTTTTACAACCTTCAGGATACCGATGGAAAAATTCCGTCGCTAAACAGTGAACAGGAACTGCTCGAATGGGGACGAAAAGTAATCGAGGGTGAACAAAAACGAATGCAAAACGGCGGAAGTCCCATTTATAATCCCTCTGTTGCACTGGTAAAAGTGAATGTGGAAAATTTCAATGAAGCAGTTGTTTTTCAAAATACGCTGAAAAAAAATACCCTTCGTAGTTACGGAAAAATCCAGCAATTGCGTAAAGAAACCAACGAATTTATCAGTAGGCTCTGGACCGAGATTGAAGAAAACCTCGGCGATGTACCGCCAAAAATAAAACGCCAGCGTGCCCAGGAATATGGCGTGGTTTATGTATTCCGGCGCAACGAAAAGAAAAAAATCAGGGTGGAAGGAATGCAGGTGGATTTACTTTTTGAATTCAATTAATTTTCAATTCATTGCCCCGGTTCTCTTTCTTAATCAGGAACATCAGCAGAAAAACCAAAGCCAGGCTGAGAATAGCCGCGTACCGGCTTCCCGAGGTGGCGCCAATATCTTCCACACCGGGATTTAAAACATTTTTATCTACGAGGTACATGGCTACCACCGCAAAGCCGTTATTGAAAAAGTGGGCTACAACGGGCAGCCACATGGAGCCGCTCCAAACCAAAAGGTAGCCGAACAAAACACCCAGCAGCATTCGCGGTACAAAACCGTAAAACTGAATGTGCAGGGCGCTGAACAAAATGGCCGAAATCCAGATGCCCCAGTGGTGGTTGCGGGTCCAGCCGGTAAAAATGCGCTGGATAACCCCGCGAAACAGCAACTCTTCGCCAATGGCCGGCAAAAAGGCAATCATAAACAGGTTGAAAAACAACCCGCCGGTGGTTTCCACATTTAAAAAGGCTTCGGTAAGTTCGGCAGCATTTTCTTCCGCGTTTTTCATCCAGCTTTCCATCCCGGCCAGAAATTCAGGGAATTCCATGCGCGTGTTCCATTCGCCGATAAAATTGATGAGCGGGAGGGAAAAAATTACCAGAATGGCAACCAAAAAAATGGACGCGGAAGTTGCGTTTTGTTTCAAATAAAGGTATTCGGCAATTTTTCCGTGAAACAGCCAGGCCAGAATGAGCGGCGGAAAAATAAACAGCCCGATGGACTGCACCACCTGGAAATATTTCAGTATGCGAATGCTTTCGGGGTCGCTTAAATCGCCGATGGTGGGAATGCTCATCATGGAGCTGATACCAAAAAGCGGAATGGCCAGCACCATGGCAATCAGCAAAAAAGCCAGAAAACTAACCAAAATAACGAAAGCTGAGAACATCAGTTGCGGAAACGGTTTCATTCCCTGAAAAGCAGTGAATCCCATGGTAAACTATTTTGAGGCAAATATAATGGAATTGCGGGATTTGAGGGTGAAGAGATTTGTAGAGATTAATTGAGATTTGTTGAGAATAGGTGGAGATTCATTGAGATTTGTTGAGATTTATTGTTGAAGAAATCACCACCTAATCACCACTTAATCACCACCTAATCACCACCTAATCACATCTTTTTCACCACCTGCTCTCACTTTTCCTCCTGAAGTTCCTTAATCTTCATATTCCGGAACATGGTCAGTCCGCCGTGGTCCTGCAGGCCGATGTGACCGGATTTTGCAGCGCCATAATGGGGCATGTCTTTCCACTTGCTGCTGGCTTTTAGTTGGCGCCATTCATCACTCCAGAGTTCGTACTCCACCACTTTTTTGCCGTTCAACCAGTGTTCTACATGCGGTCCGTTTACAATCAGCCGGGTTTTGTTCCACTCATCCGGCTGAACCACTTTTGCACCTTTTGGCGGGTGCATGTCGTAGTTGGCGCCCGAGTACTGACTTTCTTTCAGTTGGGTAGGCCAGCCGTTGTCGTCGATAAGCTGGTATTCCGGTCCTGATTCGTAAATAGCATTAACAATTCCTTCCTGCACATGAAAGAAAATTCCGGAGTTGCTTTTGGGAGCGATCTTCCATTCCAGGTATAATTCAAAATTTTGGTACTCCTTTTTGGTGATAATATCTCCACCATGGTCGGAGCCCACGCCGGAGTTGTGCAACACGCCGTCCGCAATTTTCCATCCGGTAACCGCTCCGCCGTTAAAGGTTTTCCAGTTTTCGAGTGATGTTCCGTCGAACAGCAGTTCCCATCCCTGTTTTATCTCTTTTTTTGTAAGGGTATTTATTTTGGAATCTTTTGGTACACAGCCTGTTGTGCCAAACAGAAAAACAGTTAGTATGGAATAAATCAGGTATTTCATTTTGGTTGCTTTATTGCGTTTGATTTTTAGGCTAAAAGTAGGGATTTCGGGTCAGAAGTTAAAGGAAAGTACTAAAAATCGGATTCATTTATTTTTGTGGCCGGCAGTGCATGAATTTTTTCGTTGAGCGATAATTCTCGTTGACCTTTGTAAACAAGATATAATTTGTCAAGTTTTAAATCATCCACTGCAGAAAGCATGGAACGGGTAATTTTAGGAGTATCAGAAAATTTGACTTCAAACCCCAGTTTTTTACCGTTTTTTAAAACCATCAGGTCGAGTTCTAATCCGGAATGGGTTCTCCAGTAAAAAAAGTCGCGTGATTTAAGTTTCGACAGAAGTTGTTCAATAACAAAACCTTCCCACGAAGCACCGGATTTTATGTGTGCATAAAGTCCGTTTTTTTCAATCCCCAACAGTGTATGCAAAATTCCGCTGTCGCGAATATAAACTTTTGGTGCTTTTACCTGCCTTTTTTTAATGTTTTCATACCAGGGTTGAAGTTGCCGTAGCATAAAAGTACCCGTCAGTATATCAAGGTATCTTTTTACGGTTGGTTCCGAAACGCCCATGGAACGGGCAAACTCAGCGCCATTCCAAATCTGGCCGTGATAATGTGCGAGCATGAGCCAAAATCGCCTGAGTGTTACCGGAGGAATGTTGAATCCATAATTTGAGATATCTCTTTCCAGGAAAGTCCGGATGAAATTTTCTCTCCACGAAAAACTCTGCTGTTCATCCGCCGCAAGGTACGATCGGGGAAAACCGCCCCGCTGCCAAAGTTTTTCCAGATTTTCAGCGCTAGTTTCATGCAATTTAAATCCGGTTAGATGAACAAAACCTATTCTTCCTGCCAGGCTTTCCGATGATTTTTGAATCAATTCGGGAGAAGCGCTGCCAAGAATCAGGAATTTTCTGAGGGAGTCGGGTTCATCGGCCAAAACCCGAAGCAAAGAAAACAATTCCGGAATACGCTGAATTTCATCCAGAATAACCAAACCTTTTTGTTGCTGCAGAATAATTTTGGGGGTCTCGCTCAGCAAATCAAAGTCTGCCGGGTCTTCCAAATCAAAAATGATACTTTCCGTTGTTTGAGCAATGGCACGTGCCAACGTAGTTTTTCCGCACTGCCGTGGTCCCATAATGGCAGTAACCGGATTATTCCGGATGGAAGTTTCAATTTCTTTTAAAAATTCAGGCCTGTTAATTTCCATTTTGTTTTCCTGTTTGAAACAAAAATAGACAATTTTTATGAAATTCTAAAGTTCAACTTTAGATTTTCACAGTAAAAATAAAAAATAACCTTGAAATTCTAAAGTTTGATTTTAGATTTTCACTATTATGGCGTTGTTATTCGGTAGTCATTCCGAATTTATTTCGGAATCTGTTACTGATAATGGGGATGCTGAAATGAATTCTTCCAAAGGAATCGCCTTGCGGAGCATGACCTATCATTAAATGAAATTTCCTGCGGTATTTTTCTATTTGTAATTCAAATTTGTTGGCAGGAACTTTTCGATGAACTCCACCGGTTTTCCTTTGCGGCGGGCATAATCGGCCACCTGGTCGCGACCCACATTTTCGAGGCTGAAATAGCGCGACAGAGGGTGCGCAAAATACTGTCCTGACACCGAAGCATTGGGATACATGGCAAAATGCTCGGTGAGTTTAATGCCCACTTCCTCAGCGTTCAAAAGGTTAAAAAGATTTTCCTTTTCCGAATGTTCGGGACAGGCCGGGTAGCCCAGTGCCGGGCGTATGCCCTGGTACCTTACCTTGAGTAAATCTTCGTGGGAAAGGTTTTCGTCGGGTGCATACCCCCAGAATTCTTTTCGGACGCGCAAATGCAGTAACTCGGCAAATGCTTCGCTGAGCCGGTCGGCCAGAGCTTCCAGCATAATGGCTTTATAGTCGTTGTGGTCTTTCCTGAATTCCTCTTTCCAGGGTTCGATGCCAATACCGGCAGTGGTTGCAAATCCTCCCGCATAATCTGTTTTCCCCAATTCCACGGGCGCCACAAAATCGGAAAGGCACAGGTTTGGCAAATCTTCCTTTTTCTTTTCCTGTTGCCGGAGATGGTAAAAACGCCCGATTTCAGTTTGGCGCGATTCATCTTTAAAAAGCACAATATCGTCGCCATCGGCATTGGCCGGCCATATTCCAAAAGTAGCGTTGGCCTGCAGCATTTTCTTTTCGATGATTTCATCGAGCAGCTCATTCGCTTCGGCATACAGTTTTTGGGCTGCTTCGCCCTGCTTTTCATCGTTCAGTATCCGCGGATAGTGGCCTTTCAGTCCCCATGTAAGAAAAAAGAAGGTCCAGTCGATGTATTTTCGCAATTCTGCCAGCGGATAATCAACAAAATGTTTTACGCCTGTAAAAACGGGTTTGTACACCGGGGAGATTTTCCAGTCGATTTGCAGTTTATTGGCGCGCGCCTCCTCTAATTTCAGGTAATCTTTCGGTTTGCGTTGTCCCTGAAACTGCCGCACCTGTTCGTAATCATCCTTCACTGACTGAATGTATTTTTCGTTTTTTGCAATGAGGTTCGAAACGACGTTCACTGCCAGCGATGCATCTTTAACATGCACCACCGGATGCGAATATTCGGGCTCGATTTTTACCGCCGTATGGATTTTAGAGGTTGTGGCGCCGCCAATCAGCAACGGCAGGTTCATCTTCCGTCGTTCCATCTCTTTGGCAATGTCCACCATTATTTCCAGCGAAGGTGTAATTAGTCCGCTCAGCCCAACAATATCCACCTTTTCCTGAATAGCTGTATCCAGAATTTTTTCGGTGGGAACCATTACGCCCAAATCAATTATATCGTAGTTGTTGCAGCCCAGCACCACGCCCACAATGTTTTTTCCGATGTCGTGCACATCGCCTTTTACCGTCGCCAGCAGCACTTTCTTTTGTTTGCTTACATCTTTCATTCTGGCTTTGTCGGCTTCGATGTAGGGAAGAAGATAGGCCACTGCTTTTTTCATTACGCGCGCCGACTTAATCACCTGCGGCAGAAACATTTTCCCTGAGCCGAAAAGGTCGCCTACCACGTTCATGCCGTCCATCAGCGGGCCTTCAATAATATTTAATGCCGGCTGGTATTTTTTCAGCGCTTCGGCCATATCTTCGTCCACAAAGTCGGGAATGCCTTTTACCAAAGCATGTTCCAAACGTTTTTCCAACAGAAGTTCGCGCCATTCATCTTTTTTTGCCTCTTTTTTGTCGCCCTGCTTCACCTGTTCGGCAAATTCCAGCAAACGTTCGGTGGCATCGGGCCGCCGGTTCAGAATCAGGTCTTCGGTCTTCTCCAGCAGGTCTTTGGGAATTTCATCGTAAATCTGCAACATGCCCGGGTTTACAATCCCCATGTCGAGACCGGCACGGATGGCGTGGAACAGAAAAACCGAATGCATGGCTTCGCGCACCACATCGTTTCCGCGGAACGAAAATGAAACGTTGCTGATGCCGCCGCTGGTTTTGGCATGTGGCAGGTTCTTTTTAATCCATTTGATGGTTTTGATAAAATCCACCGCATAGTTGTTGTGTTCTTCCATGCCGGTTCCAATGGTCAGTACGTTGGGGTCGAAAATGATATCCTGCGGCGGAAAGTTCACTTTTTCGATCAAGATTTTATATGCCCGTTCGCAGATTTCAATGCGTCGCTCGTACGAATCGGCCTGACCGGTTTCGTCGAAAGCCATCACAACCACCGCGGCACCAAAACGCTTGATGGTTCGGGCCTGTTCAATAAAAGCTTCTTCGCCTTCCTTCATACTGATGGAATTGACAATGGCTTTCCCTTGTAAGCATTTTAATCCGGATTCGATAACCTTCCACTTCGAGGAATCAACCATCACCGGAAGTTTGGCAATGTCGGGTTCGGCCATCATCAGGTTCAGAAACGTAACCATCTCTTTTTCGGCATCGAGCATGGCGTCATCCAGGTTTACATCAATCACCTGTGCGCCGTTTTCCACCTGATCACGGGCAATGGCGAGCGCTTCTTCGTATTTTTTTTCGCGAATGAGTCGTGCAAATTTGCGCGAACCCGACACATTACAACGTTCGCCAATATTCATAAAGTTGGCCTCGGTCGTGAGTGTCACCGGTTCCAAACCACTTAGCCGGGTATTTTCATCTTTTGAATGAATGTGATGCGGTTTGGCTTTTTCAGCCATTTTTGCAAATTCACGAATATGGTCGGGTGTGGTGCCGCAACATCCGCCGATTATGTTCACAAAACTGTTGTCGAGGTAATCTTTGATGTACCCGGCCATAATTTCCGGAGTTTCGTCGTAACCACCAAACTGGTTCGGCAGTCCGGCGTTGGGATGCGCGCTGATGTGGAATGGCGCTTTTTGGGAAAGTTCTTTCACGTAAGGCCTGAGATCGGTGGCGCCCAGCGAACAGTTCAATCCAATGCTGAGCAGATCGATGTGGGAAACAGAGTTCAGAAAAGCTTCCAGCGTTTGACCGGAAAGTGTACGCCCGCTGGCATCGGTAATGGTTCCCGAAATCATAAGCGGCAACCGGATTTTTCTTTCTTCCAGCGCTTCTTCAATGCCGAAAATGGCCGCTTTGGCATTCAGCGTATCGAAAATGGTTTCAATGAGCAGCAGGTCAATCCCACCGTCGATGAGGCCTTCCACCTGTTCACGGTAAGCTGCTTTTACCTCGTCGAAGGTAACTGCCCGGTATCCGGGGTCGTTCACATCGGGCGAAAGCGACAGTGTTTTGTTGGTCGGCCCGAGTGTTCCGGCCACAAACCGCGGTTTTTCCGGGTTTTGTTCGGTGAACTTGTTTGCCGCCTCCCGGGCAATTTCTGCCGAGGCTTTGTTCATTTCGTAAACCAGGTGCTGCGTGTTGTAATCTGCCTGCGAAATACGGTTGGCATTGAACGTGTTGGTGAGTAAAATATCTGCGCCTGCTTCCAGGTATTTGCAGTGAATTTCAGAAATCACTTCCGGTTTTGTGAGCGAAAGAATGTCGTTGTTGCCTTTCTGGTCGTGGGAAACATTTTTCAGGAGTTCGCCCCGGTAATCTTCTTCCGTTAATTTGTAATCCTGCAACAGTGAACCCATTGCCCCGTCCATTACCAGCACACGCGATTCCAGTTCTTTTTGTATATCTTTTTTATAATCCATTTTAATAATTAAATTTTGTTTCTTTTTCCTCCCCTTTGGGGAGGTTAGGAGGGGCTCCTATTTCAATATCTTTATTTCAAACTCCCCCCGAATTCCGATTTTGTCTTCACAAATAATGAGTAACGCAAGGATTTCGGGATATTTTTCTGCCTGATTGAGCACTTTTTCCACATCAGCCGGCGATTTTACCTTGTTTCCGAAAGCCGTGGCAAATGCATCGGCAACGAGCACATCTTTCGAAACGACAACCACCGCATCGGCATTCCCAAAACTCAGAGAAGGCCCGACAGTCCCGGCAGACGTGCAAATTCCCAAAGGGCTGATATCGGGTTTGATTTTCAGTCCGATTCTCTCTGATAAAGGCGAATTTCCGGCAAAAACAGAAAGAACGAGTTCGTGTTTCAGCAGTGCAAAAATATCGCCGCCGTTCTCTATAACCAATTCTTTTACCGAAAAGTTTTGAGAAATTGCTTTACCTGCTTCCTGCGCGAACAATCCGGCTACCGCAGCCATTGGCCCGATTCCTGCTTTTGCCGCAGCAAATGCCATCTCTTTGGCCTCTTTGGGTGCACTATTATTTGGTTGAAAAGGTTTCAGGGTTTTGGCAAACTCCGGTTCTGTTTTTATGTAATCATCCAGATTTTGCCGAAGTTCTTTAACTGCGGCAAGCGCCACTTCCTGCATTTCGGATTTGAATGATTCCGTATCGGTGCCAATCCAAAGGTCGGTTTCAAGGTGTTTTAACTGAAATCCGTTGAAACGGGTAGTGTTGAATTTGTTCCGGTAGAAACGGTGTTCGTAATTCAATTTCTGTTGATTTTTACCTTTTGGTATTATACCGAATGGTATAAAAAATTTTGAAATTCATCTGAAATCTATTTCGAACAAATGCAACGGGCAGGCGGGAATACAAAGCTCGCAAACCACGCATTTGTTTTTGTCGAATTGCAATTTCCATGTTTCCCGGTTCATGGTGAGTGCACCGGCAAAACATACGGCGGTGCAGTTGCCACAGTCAATGCACTTTTCTTCCTGAAAATGAATGCGCTTGTCCAGCGGTTCACAAATCACCTGGTGGTCGGTGAGGTATTTTACCCCTTTTTCGATGTTTTCCTTTTTCCCCTGCAATTCCAGCAACAAACTGCCGCGTTTGCCCGGATAAACTTCGGCTTTCAGAATATTGATGCGGATGTCGTAATCGCGCACCAAATGGTAACTCAACGGTTTGTCGCCGCTCTCAGGCGGGAAGTTCAGTACGTATCGTTTTTTAATCATTTTCGGCCTCCGTTTCTTTTAAACTGTTAAGCGAAGTATTTTGCGGAAAAAGCTGCACCGGTTGTGTTATTTCGAACCGGCCGTTTTGCAGCCACTCTTTTAGTTCTGTTGCAATTTTGCGGGCTTTTGAGAGGCTGGAAACCGGCGCTGTACGCACCTTCTTCCCTTTCACTTTAATAAAACCCGATTGCAGTTCTTCGTAAGTTACCTGACCCAGTTTGGGTTGTCCTTCGGTTCCGTAGTCGAGTACCGAGGTTTCAATCTGGCTGTTTGTTATGGAAACCCGGCGGGCCATTTCTTCATCGAGGATTGGAATGGGAATGCCGATTCCGATAAACATACTTACACCGTATTTTTCGTAATACACCGCCTGCAGGTATTCCGGCGACATTTCCTTTAGGTTGCCGATGACTGCGATGGTAGCTGCGTTGGTCACCGGAACGCCGAATTCATTTTTAGGTTTGGTGGTATGAAACTGGGTGCCGTTCCAAACCACAAAACCCTGTGTGCCGCCCAGAAAAATACGGGTTCCGATTCCAATGGTTCGTAAATCGGGGTCGTTCAGCAACGGACTGAGTTCGCCCGATGTGGAATAGGTGGCATTTCGCATATTGGGCAGCAGTGTCCCCATGTAGGTGTGAATCATTTTTTTGGTGGTGTTCACGGCCACGTTGTAGTTCTGGTAGGCATTTCGTGGATTAAACAACGTAAATTCGTTGATGGTGTCGATGTTGATTTTTGTTTTGATGTATTTCCGCGGATAGCAGTCGGTGCCTTTGCCCCAGGCTTCCAGTACGACATCTTTTCCTTCCAGCAAATCCTGAATCACATGCGCGCCACCGTATGAAGGATT
>CAZXHP010000148.1:0-9969 GCA_964639655.1 uncultured Mariniphaga sp. | reverse complement strand
GGGAGAATACTTTTCATATTATAAGCCAGGGTGTTTGTATTCCGATACGTTTCGCGCGAAACTTTATCAAAAATTATGGCAGGTTTTCCCTGATTTTCGCCTGCCGGCCTGTTTTTCACATAATAGGTTGTGGTACCGTAAAAGCGATCGTCTGCATTGCGGTAATCATCCAAACCAACTTCAGATTTAACCACCAAATTATCAAACACTTCCCATGAAACGCTTCCACTCAGATTATAGGTTACCCGTTTTTGGAAGCGATCGTTATCATACAAGGCAACAATGGGATTGTAAAGGAAAAAACTCTGGTCGGTTTCATCCGTATCGGTTAATCCCGGAATTGGGAATGGAGGAAAAATCATGGCATATTTTAACCTTGAGTCGGCTGAAGAAACTTCATTTTGTTCGTTCGCTCCTCCACCTTCAATTTGCGTATTGGCATAACGAAGCGACAGGTCAATAGAAACTCTGTCGTTGGGTTTATTAATCAGTTTTAAAGCAAGGTTGTCGCGTTTGAAATTTGACAACTGCATAATTGCTTTATCGTTAATATGGCTGTAACTAAACGTATAGGTTGTTTTTTCTGAACCGCCGGTAATACTCAAATTGTGGTTAAAAGTATGCCCGGTGCGTCCAAAAACCTGCTGCTGCCAATCGTTAGGCTGAACTTCACCATACAGATCCATATCCTGATAATTTCCATAAATATCAGTGTATCTGTCAATTTCTGATCCGCCCTGAAGTAATGCGCGTTCGTACTGCCAGTTTACAAAGTCGTAAGGTGAAAGAACATCGAGTTTGTTTGCCAGTTTTTTCCAGCTCGAATAGGCATTGTAATTCACCCTCACTACTCCGGCAATGCCCGATTTGGTCGTAATAATAATTACACCATTGGCGCCACGGGAACCATAAATAGCTGTTGATGATGCATCTTTCAGTACATCTATTGATTCAATATCTGAAGGCGGAATGTCAGAAATAGATTCTACCGGAAATCCGTCAACAATAAATAACGGTGTATTGTCGCCCGTAATGGAACCGCCACCTCTCACGCGAATTCTGATTTCAGCGTCGGGCGAACCTTCGGTTGCGGCAATTTGTACTCCGGCCAGTTTACCGGTTATGGCTTCTGTTGCGCTGGCAACCGGAATTGCCTGCAGCGCCTCGCCACTTACCGATGCTACTGAACCGGTAATGTCGCGCCGTTGCACCGTTCCGTAACCAATGGCTACAACTTCTTCGATTCCAAAAGTTGCTGATTGCATTTCCACATTAAGGATTGCGCGTCCGTTTACCGGAATTTCCTGTTCTGAAAAACCAATAAACCGAAAAATAAGAACGTCGGTTTGCGGATTATTAACATTTATCCGAAAGTTGCCGTCCACATCGGAAACGGTACCGGTTGTTGTACCTTTAATCACAATGTTAACACCCGGCAATGCTTCTCCTGTATCTGCCTCAGTTACTTTTCCTGTGACCGTTTGCTGCTGTGCAAATGCTGAAAACGTAAAAAATAACTGGACGACTACCAGAAAAGCAATCCAATGGAATTTTCTCCAAAGGTTTTTTCTGTTTTTACAACTACTATTTACCATACTTTTAAAAATTAGGTTCGATAAAATTTATCAATAATAATTCTCTTCACTTAATTCTGCCTGTCTTGTTATTGCCTGTTACAGCAACAGATTCATCATAATTATAATTGCCACAACAAGAATCAGGGCCAATACAACAATAAGTCTGTTTGTTCTTTTTAAATTTTTTCGAATTTCTTCCATCGGCAATAATGAATTAAAGACATGTGCAAGTTAGCCGGAATATAATTTGTCCTGTTCAATTCTATTCCCATAACCTGCAGTTCTATTTCCCAACAAAGGAAATATTTCCCAAAATGCGGGGTTTTTATATTAAGGTGCGTGGAAAAATGATTCCTGAAATTGTACAGTAGTCTTATTATCAGAAATTTGATTTTAATTTTTGAATATTTTCCTGTGTAACATATTCTGTGGCGCTCATTCCATATTCCCGTTTAAAACATTTTCTGAAGTGTGACAAATCTTTAAACCCAACGGCATAGGCTACTTCCGAAATATTTAATTTATTCTGAACAAGTAACTGGGTAGCCCTTTTTAACCTGATGTGCCTGATAAATTCTTTTACCGTCATATCGGTTAGGGCATGAAGTTTCCGGTAAAGCTGCATCCGGCTTACTCCCACTTTTTCCGAAAAAGTTTCGATATCCAAATCGCAATCGGAAATATTTTCTTCTACCACCTGAATGGCTTTTTTAAGGAAGCGTTCGTCGGGTGATGTAATTTCAATGTGGGTTGGTTCCAGCACCACACTTCGGCTAAACTTTTCTTTTAACGATTCGCGAATAGCCAAAACATTTTCGACCTTAGCCTGAAGCAGCGACAAATCGAAGGGCTTGGTGATGTAGTCGTCGGCCCCGGTGGTAATGCCTTTTATTTCGTTATCTTTCGAGTGAAGAGCGGTGAGCAGAATAACGGGAATATGGGAAGTTCGCTCATCACTTTTTACAAACTCACACAATTCATAACCGTTCCTGTTCGGCATAATAACGTCGCTGATGATAATATCAGGAATGTGTTGCAAAGCTTTTTCCCAACCTTCTTCTCCGTTGCGGGCTTCAATAATCCGGAATATGGAACTAAAATGCCCCGCAATAAATTGCCTTACGTCGGCGTTGTCTTCCACAACCAGCATAATTTTCGAATGTAAATCTTCCGAAAACTGAAGCGATTTATCATTTTCAGGAAGGTTGGTTTTTTCCATTTTAACCGGCCGATCGGGTTCATCCTCAGCATTTTTGGAAACAGCCGGCATATAGGGAATCCGAACGGTGAATTTTGTGCCTTTCCCCGGTTTGCTGGCCACAAATATATTCCCTTTATGCAGGGTTACCAACTCTTTTACCAAAGCCAGCCCAATGCCGGTTCCGGAATCTTTGGCTTCGTCGTCGGACTGAAAGAACCGCTGGAAAATTTTATTCAGGTTACCCGACGGAATACCTCTTCCGGTGTCTTTCACCACAAATTCAACAAACTGTTTTTCTTTTTCAGGGGCCGAAAAATCTTCATCTGAGTCGAAAACAAGAGAAAGATTAACAGCCACTTGTCCCTTTGCTTCGGAAAATTTAAATGCGTTGGAAAGCAGGTTATTCAGTATCTTTTCAATTTTATCGGGATCGAATGACGCAAGAAGTTGTTTTTTTATGGTATTAAACCGCAGCTTCACCTGTTTTTCCAGGGCCAAATCGTTAAACGAATGGACAATATTGCGGGTAAATTCCACAATATCACCTTCCATCAACTCGAGTTTCAGATTACCGGCTTCCAGTTTTCTGAAATCGAGCAACTGGCTTATTAATTTTTCAAGGTTTTTAGCATTGCGGTTAACCAGTTTCAGGTTCTCTTTAATTTCCCTTGTTGAAAGGTCCTGGTTCAGAATTTTTTCAAGCGGACCGATTATTAATGTAAGCGGGGTTCGGATTTCGTGTGAAATATTGGTGAAAAACTTCAGCTTCATCATATCCAGTTCATGCAGTTTCCGGGCATTAACGCGCGCCATAAACAACTGGTTTTTAATCTTTTCACGATTTACGATAAATTTAAGCAAAATGTAAATCATAAAAACAATGAACACAAAAAGCAACGACAGGAACCATGTTGTTTTCCAGAATGGCGGCAGAATGGTTATTTTAAGCTGAAGCTCATTGCCCGAATTTTCGATGCCCGGAACTACCCGTTTTATCCGAAGCAAATAATCTCCGGGATTCAGGTTGGTAAAAGTTGCCGACCGATTTCTTCCCGGTTCATTCCATTTTCGGTTAAACCCGTCCAGCATATACGAATAGAGGTTTTTTTCGGAGTTGACAAAATTCAGAGCCGCAAATTCAACCGTAAACATGTTCTGGTCGTAATTCAACACCAGGTGGTCGGTTTCGGAAATGCTTTTTATTAACACCGGCTTTTTTCCTTCGCCGATGGGAACCGATTTATTAAAAATTTTCAGATCGGTAAACACCTGGGGCACATTTGTTTCTTCCAAAATAACTTCTTCGGGGTTAAACAGGTTAAAACCTGATATAGAGCCAAAAAGCATTTGCCCCGACCGGGTTTTATATCCGGCCCTGTAACAGAACTGGTTGTTGCTCAGACCATCCTGACGGCTGAAATTCCAAAAAAACTCTTTTTCGGTATTAAACATGGAAAGGCCGTTGTTGGTGCTAATCCACAACTGATTATTCTGGTCTTCCAATATGGCCAGTGCCTGGTTGTTGGCCAGCCCGTCTTTTTCTCCGTAATATTTTAACGGACCATTTTCAACCGTATAACGTGCAATCCCCTTGTCGAATGTTGCAATCCAAATGCGGTTTTTTGAATCTTCAAACAGAGTATGCGTATGCTCCGGGAATCGGGTTATCTCATTTTCTTCGGGGTTAAAAACAATAACTTCGTCCAAACCACCCATCCATAAATTTCCCTGGGAATCGGCTTCAATCCATGAAACCTGATTCTCGCCATTTAACTGAGGAAAGTGCTCAAACGAGTTGGATTGCCGGTTGTATTTATCTACCCCTTTTGAAGTAGCTACCCAAATATCGTTATTCCTGTCGAGGCAAAAATCCCATACCCGGTTATCGCACAGTGTTCCTTTTTTTTCGGGATCATGTTTAAAATGAGTGATTTCCCAAGTTTTGAGGTTTATAACATCAATTCCTCCCAAATAGGTACCCACCCAGATATTTCCGCGCTCATCGTCAAGAAAAGCTTTTATGCAGTTCTGGGAAATAGAATTGGGATTATTTTCATCGGCAGTCAGATATTCATATTTTCCAGTTTCCGGATCGAAAATATTCACTCCGCCATCTTCGGTGCCTATCCAGATTTTTCCGTTTTCATCGATCCAGAACGCATATATTATACTGCTGTTCAGGTGATTGTTATCTCCGGGGAGAGCTCCGAAATGATGAAAAACCTGTTTGCTTTTGGCCAGCAGATTCAAACCGCCGCGGGTGCCAATCCAGGTTTCGCCGCGTTTATCGTTAAAAATGGAGAGAATGGAGTTGTTGGAAATACTTCGCGGATCGCGCTCGTCGTGCCGGTAAAATCCGGTTACTTCGCTTTTTTCTTTTGAATAAACATACAAACCGCCGCGGGTGCCAATCCAGAATTCGCCAAAAACGCCTTTTGAAACCGAACGTACTGTTTCGTTCCGGTTTATGTCTGGGTTTAACAAAACTTGTGAAACTGAATGGTCGTCCGGTGAAATCATAAACAATCCGGCAGAATAGGTTCCCACCCAAACAGCACCATCACCATCCAAAAAAATCTCCCATATTTCTTTGGTTTGATTGGCTTCAAAAGGCAGTTGAAACCGTTCTGTAAAATTTGTTTTAGGATTGTAGGTGAATAAACCGTCATTAGTTCCCACCCACAGTATTCCGTTTTGGCCGGGTTGAAGATTGCGCACAAAATTTCCATCAAAACTCTGTGATGTCTTCATTTCCGGTTTTAAGGGAGAAATATTTCCAAGAGAATCAATAAGCAAAATATTGAAATTGGTACCAATATAAAAATTTCCATTTCCGTCTTCAGCAATATCGTTAACCGAAATATCGCTAAATTTCAATTCGTTAAAATCTTCAAACGGATGCGAAAAGCGTTCAAGTTCCCGGTTAAAAACATTTAGTCCTCCGTTTTCAGTACCCACCAGCAGGTTTCCGTTTCTGTCTTCTTTAATAACCCTAACCAGATTTCCTTTCAAACTGGCACTGTCTTCAGGATTTGGTAAAAAATTCACAAAAGAATAACCGTCAAACCGGCTCAACCCCTGACTTGTTCCTATCCAAATCCACCCTCTACTATCCTGGTAAATGCACTGAATCTGGTTGTTTGGAAGACCATCTTCCTGGGTAAATATATCGAAAGTAAGTTCTGAAAAAGAAGAATGGGCATACTTAAAAATGAAAGTAAAACTTATAAGCAAGAGGAATAACCTAATCCTCATTACGTTGTTAATAATTTGCAATAAATTTATTTTCATAGCTGTCTCCCCTCGATTCAATACAAATTAAAGTTTATTTTCAATCATAAACAAGAAGTTATGTTTCATAAAAAACCGGAAACATTGTTAGTGCCTCCGGTTTTTCATTTATTTATTTTAAATAGAATCAGAACCCGAATCTTGCCGGCAGCCACAAGCTAATTTGCGGGAAGTAAGTAACCAGTAAAAGCACAACCACCATGGCTATAAACATGGGCAGCAATGGTTTAATTACTTTATCGATACTTAATCCGGCCACACTGCATCCAATAAACAATACCGACCCTACAGGCGGAGTACAAAGTCCCACACTCAGGTTCAATACCATAATAATTCCGAAGTGGATCGGGTCCACACCCATGGCCGTTACAATTGGGAGGAAAATGGGTGTAAAAATTAAAACAGCCGGCGTCATGTCCATAAAAATACCAACAAAAAGCAACAGCATGTTAATAATCAGCAAAATCATAAACGGATTGCTGGTTAATGAAAGTAATCCTTCGCTCACATTCTGCGGAATATTTTCGTAGGCCATAATCCAGGACAAGCCCAAACAGGTTGCTACTAAAAGCATTACAATACCAGTTGTTTTTACAGAGCGAAGGATAATGTCAGGCAAATGCCGGAGTTTTACTTCGCCATAGATGAACGCCAATATAAGAGAATATAAAACGGCAATGGCCGACGCTTCAGTCGCCGTGAAGAAACCAGCTACAATACCGCCAATTACAATCACGAGCATCATCAGACTGGGAATGGCATCCAGAAACTTTTTGGTTCCCTGAAGTGCTTTTTCCTTATTGTTTTTGGTTTTTATAAATCCCCATACAGCAATTCCGGCAATAATAACATAAAGGAAAATCCGGTTTATAAGTGGCGAAAGGTTGGCTCTTGAAAACGAAACACCCTGGTAAACCAAAACGGCTGCAACGGCAATTAATGAAACAACTCCAAGTGCTTTTACCGCTGCTTTGGTTCCTTTTTTCTTATAAATAAGCATGGTAACTGCTGTGATAATGATTCCCAATCCAGTTAAAATTCCGGGTAAATAACCGGCAAGGAAAAGTGCGGTTATGGAAACTCCGCCACTGGCCAGCGAATAGACAATGAGAATATTACTGGGCGGAATAGACAAACCGGTTGTTGCCGAAGTAATGTTCACTGCTGCACTGAAATTTTCAGGATACCCTTCCTTTTTCATTTCAGGTTGCATAATGCTCCCGATTGCCGAAGCGGACGCCGCTGCCGAACCGGAAATAGCGCCAAACAGCATGTTGGCCAGTACGTTTACCATGGCCACACCGCCGGGAATTCCACCCACCAGAACGCGGGCAAAATCAATAAGCCGGATGGCTATTCCTCCACTGTTCATGATGTTTCCTGCCAAAATAAAAAAGGGTATGGCCAGCAAGGCAAAACTGTTCAGTCCGGTTCCCATTCGTTGTGAAAACGTTGTTAACGCAGGTATCATGTCTATACTAACCAGCATGGTCAATATTCCTGAAATGCCTATACTAAAGGCAATTGGGACACCAATTATCAGTAAAATTACAAAACTAAAAACGAGTACAAATACTTCGAGAAATTCCATAGCTGTTAGTTTTTCCGGTTAGCTTTAACCATGTTGTACATATTATCAATATCGAAATAAGCGATGAGAATGCCGCTAACCGGCATTACGAGGTAAACAAAGCCAAGGGGTATTCCAAGGGCCGATGATTTTACCGAAAGTAGAAACCGCGTGTAAACCAACGATGTACCTCCAATTATTAAAACCGTAATGGCAAAAATGACGATGATTACGCTAATTATCATTTCAAGTTTGAATTTACGCTCCGGAGAACTTTTCTGGATGAGCAGATCGATGGCGAGGTGTTCGCGTTTACCAGCCACATAAGCTGCTCCGAACATGCCCACCCAAATGAGCAGATATCCGGCTAATTCATCGGTATAACTGCTTGGATCGTTTAAAATATAGCGGCTGAAAACCTGCCACAATACATCAATTACCAGCACACTCATTAAAAAAACGAGGAACCATTCTAAAATTTTGTCAATAGTTTTTCGTAAAGTCATGGGTATAAATTTTATTCAACTGCCTGAATTCTTTGAATATAAGAATAAATAATTTCATTGTTCCTGTAGGTTTCCAAAAAGGGTTGAACCTTTTGAATAAATGGCTCCTTGTCTGGCCGGTTAATCTCAACGCCTGCTTTTTGAACCTCGTCCATTGACTTCTGTTCCGATTCTGCCCATAATTTTCGCTGCAAAACAGCCGACTCATCAGCAGCCTGCTGAATCCACTCTTTTTCCTGCCCGGAAAGTTTGTCCCAAACTACCTGACTAATCACCAGCACATCGGGAATTGTGGTATGCTCGTCGAGCGAATAATATTTGCAAACCTCATAGTGACGCGATGTGTAAAGGCTCGGTGGATTGTTTTCGGCGCCGTCAACCACGCCACTCTGTAAAGCGGTGTAAAGTTCGCCCCACGAAATGGGAGTGGCAGAACCTCCCAGTGCCCGAACCATCCCAACGGCTGTAACACTGTTCATTACCCTTATTTTCATTCCCGCCAAATCATCGGGGTGTTCAATAGGTTTGGAAATGGTATAAAAACTTCGCGAACCGGCATCATAATAACAAAGCCCGCGAAGCCGTTTATCGGCAGTACTCAACAATAAATCCTTACCTATTTCTCCGTCAAAAACTTTGTAGGCGTGTTCTTTCGACCGGAAAATGTAAGGAAGACCGAAAACTTTGTAATCTTCCACAAAACTTTCCATTACGGCAGCCGATACTTTGGTAATGGCCAGACTGCCAATTTGCAAAAGTTCCACACATTGTTGTTCCGAACCAAGTTGCTCTGCAGGATAAATATCAATCGTTAATTTTCCGTCCGATAATTCACTGGTCCTCTGCGCCATAAACATCATTGCCTCGTGTACCGGGTGATCGGTGGGGAGACCATGTGCCAGCTTCAGTTCCGTTTTGTCTGAGGGCCCCACACAGGAGACGGTAGCCAAAAGCAAAATGGCTCCCAAAAGTCGTTTTAATTTTTTATAATTCATTCTAATGCAGTTGATTATTTTTTATACTTGCTTATAATTTTCAACGCCTCTTTACATTTTTGCGTAATGTAGGAATAATTTTCATTGGCTAAAACCTCTTTGGGAAACAATTTCGAACCCATTCCCACGCAGGTTACACCCGCTTCGAACCATGCTTTCAGGTTTTCTTCGGTGGGAGAAACGCCACCTGTCGGCATAATGCTGGTCCACGGCATTGGGCCTTTTACTGCTTTCACAAAACCGGGACCACCCACTTCCGACCCGGGGAAAATTTTCACCACTTCGGCACCCAGTTCGTGTGCCCTACCAATTTCGGTAACCGTTCCACAACCCGGGCTCCAGGCAATTTTCCGTTTGTTACACACCCGCGCCGTGGCTTCGTCGATGAGCGGCGATACTATAAAATTGGCACCCAGGGCAATGTACATGGCTGCAGTTCCTTCATCTACTACCGAGCCAACACCCATTATCATTTCCGGACACTCCTGCTGCGCCCATTTATTCAGTTCAGCAAAAATGAGCGTGGCAAAATCACCCCGGTTGGTGAACTCGAACAAACGGACTCCACCATCGTAACAGGCTTTTACCACTTTTCTGCACACTTCTGCATCGGCGTTGTAAAACACCGGAACAATGCCGGTTTCTTTCATTTTTAACGCCACTTCTATTCGCGAAAATCTGGCCATAACTGTTAAATATGATTATTTCTACTTTTCAAGCTTTTTTCAAATTGCGGCGCATGATTCGTTATCATTCCAATCAACTTCCTTGTTGCGCCTTGAATCCATTTTTTCTCTGCATTCCCCAGGCTAAAGCCCGGGGCTTTTTT
>CAZXHP010000147.1:6675-10091 GCA_964639655.1 uncultured Mariniphaga sp. | reverse complement strand
GTTTTACATCCACCACATCTTCGCACGAAACGAAAATTACCGCAACCAAAATCAGTATGTAAATTATTCTGTTCTTCATTTTTGATTCCTTTTAAAAATTAACATTCAGCGTTATCGCCGGAATAATAGTTCCGATTATAGATAGCCGTGTAGCTTCGGTTATCCTCGGGTTTTCTTCATTTTGCCTGAAATAGATGGAATAGGCATTTCGCCGGGCATACACATTGTAAAGCGAAACGTTCAGCGACCGTTTGACTTTCCGGGTTTCGTTTTTCCGCGGATTCCATGTAGCGGAAAGGTCGAGCCGGTGATAATCGGGAATGCGGTTGCTGTTTCGTTCGGCATAATAAAACACGGTATTTCCCTGAACGGTGTATTTGGCCACCGGGTAAGTTACCGGATTTCCGGTGGAAAAAACCCAGTTGGCCGAAACCGTAAAACGCGAATTCAGGTCGTGGTTAAGCACCACCGAAACATCGTGGGTGCGGTCGTAAGTTGACGGGTAAGCCTCGCCGTTATTGATGCCCGGCACTTTTCGCATGGAGCGGGCCAGGGTGTAACTTACCCAGCCGGTAAACCGGCCTTCCTGCTTTTTCGCCATCAATTCCATTCCGTAGGCATAACCGCTTCCGCGCAGCAACTCGGTTTCCAGGTTTTCGTTTAAAAACAGTTCGGCGCCGTCTTTGTAATCAATTATGTTCTGAATATCCTTGTAATAGAACTCCACTGAAGTTTCAAATTTGTTCCGGTTGAAATTGCGAAAATACCCGGCAGCCACCTGGCTTGAAATCAGCGGTTTGATGTATTTGTTTGAAGGCAGCCAGATGTCGAGCGGAGTTGGAGAATTGGTGTTGGAAATGAGGTGCAGGTTTTGGACCGTCCGGTTGTAGGAGGCTTTTACAGAACTGGTAGAACCGGTTGTAAGCCTGGCCGAAAAACGCGGTTCGAGGTTTACGAACGGCGAGCCAATTCGTTCCCCCTTTTTGTAACTGATTTCATTTATTACTTCATCCGAACGGGGCGAATCAGGATTCAAATATTCCCGAACTTTCCCCTCTCCAATCTGTTGAAAAACGCTCAACCGGAGACCATATTTCAGCGAAAGCAATTCACCGATTTTCTGTTCATTTGAAACGTATGCTGAACCGTCGATGGCGTTGTAACGGGTAAGGTTCAGGGTTTGGAAAAAGGAATTTTCATTGGTCTGTATATTACCCGGTTCAAAACGATGCCGAATCAGGTTCAGGCCAAAATTCAGGCGGTTTTCGGTATTCAGAAACCACGAAAAGTCCTGTTTAAAATTGTAGTCACGCACATGTGAACTCCAGTCGAACTGGTCGGCTGAATTGCCCGGCACGCCCAGGTTGTAATCGTAATTCGAGTAAATAAGCGAAGTATTTGAAAACAGTTTGCCGTTAAAAATATGATTCCAGCGAACCGTTCCGGTAATGTTTCCCCAGCGCATGTAAAGCGATTCACCCAGTTTAAAATAATCGTCGCCTGCGTAGGCCGAAAAATAGAGGCGGTCTTTGGCCGATAACTGAATGTTGGTTTTCAGGTTGAGATCGTAAAAATACAACTGGTTTTCTTTCAGTTCTTCAATACCGATAAGCCCTCCCACCACGTCGGCATACGTTCTCCGGCCAGAAACGATAAAACTCCATTTGTCCTTAATGACAGGACCTTCGAAAGTTAACCGGCTGGAAATATTTCCGATTCCCGCCTGCCCGCTGAACTGTTTGCTGTTTCCCTCCTTCATCCGGATATCGATAACCGAAGAAGCTTTTCCGCCATATTCAGCCGGAATGCCGCCTTTATACACTTCAATGTCTTTAATGGCATCGGAATTAAAAACCGAAAAGAAACCCAGCAGGTGGGATGCATTGTAAACCGGGGCTTCATCGAGAATGAGCAGGTTTTGGTCGGGCCCGCCGCCGCGCACGTACAAACCCGAGCTGCCTTCGCCGCCATTCTGGATTCCCGGCAATAAGGTAATGGTTTTCAACACATCGGTTTCGCCCATAAACGACGGCAGCTTTTCCACCATTTTTACTGAAACACGTTCCATGCTCATTTCTGTACCGGAAATGTTTCGGTCTCTTCGTTCGGCCATCACCACCACATCGCCAAGTTGGGTGGTTTCCTCCGCCATAAAAACATCGAAGGTTTTATTTTCTTCGAGGTTGATTTCCAGAATTTGCGTTTCATAGCCAATAAAAGAAAAACTAATTTGATGATTGCCTTCGGGAAGTGTAATGGAATAAAAACCGTATGCGTTGGCCGTTACGCCCTTTTGAATATCGGGAATATAGCAAGTTGCACCGGTGAGCGCTTCGCCGC
This sequence comes from uncultured Mariniphaga sp., assembly GCA_964639655.1. Taxonomy (GTDB): domain Bacteria; phylum Bacteroidota; class Bacteroidia; order Bacteroidales; family Prolixibacteraceae; genus Mariniphaga. Next base: position 7,751 of record CAZXHP010000147.1, on the reverse strand, counting down.
TTTCCTCATCGCGAATGTAACCGCTGAGTGTGGCAGTTTGTGCATACGACAAAAAATAAAGGCTCCCTAAAAGGACAACCAGAAAGAATTGTTTCATGTTTCCTTGTTTAACTGTTTTCTTTTTAATAACCCGTTTACCGGTATGTATTCGTAAGCCGTTTTTGTAAAACGCAACAAATTTGCACATGAAAAGGAATACAATTCAATTAAAATTTAGTGAATGCCCGGTTTTTACCGGTAAACCAGGAAGCTCAAATCTTTAAGTCCAGTCTCTATCGACAATATAAAGGATAAAAAAAATCACATCCTTTTTGGATATCATCCGAAAATTTGATTATGTGGAAATTGTTGATATAAAGGAAGAAAATCAGGATATTCCCGAAGAACACAGGATATTGCCTGAAGAACGGTTAAAAAAAATTCAGGAGGAAAAAACACTTTTTAAAAATTGGGATTAGTTTAAAATTAAATCCTCCTGAAATGAACCGCCAGCCCTGAACTTTCTGCAACCTCAAACTCCAAAACCGACCCGGCATTTACTTCCCGTTTTTCAATTTTTACGTTGGTGGATGATTCGGTATCAGGGTCGTGCGTATAAAAAATGGCTTCGTAGTCCGAATTTTCGTCCAAAAAATCGAGGTTAATTTGAACGGCTTTTCCGGTTTTTCCGGTGAGCGAGCCCAAAAACCAGTCGCTACCCGATTTCCGGGCAATGGTGGCATATTCTCCGATTTTGCCTTCAATCACTTTGGTTTCATCCCACACGGTGGGCATATTTTTGAAAAATTCAAGCTCAGGAACATCCTGAATATATCCTTCCGAACTTCCTGCACCGCCGGTCCTGCCGGGCGAACCCTGCGGACGGTCATACCAGTACAAAAACTGCCACGGGCTGTACAGCATTACTGCTTTAGCCAGTTGCGACACGTGGCCACCCATTTTTTCGGTTACACGCGGGGCGAAATAACAAATGGTGTTGTCGCCGGCACCGGCCAGCATTCGCGTAAAAACCGTTATCAAAGTGTGTGCGTTGGTAGGACTTTCCTCATCGCCGCGGATTCCTTCCTGCGTCATCA
>CAZXHP010000147.1:1700-6575 GCA_964639655.1 uncultured Mariniphaga sp. | reverse complement strand
TTTCGGCATATTCAATCACTTTATGCAAATCGAGCGGACCGGGTGAACGGGCCGGATCAACGGTAACAGTGGTTGCATCCGAACTTTCATCACCCTCGGGACCGTACCAGCCGGCATCGAACTCCACATATTGCAATCCGTTTTTCGCTGCAAAATCCACACAGGCCAAACCGCCCTGCGTGGTAAGTGTCACTTCACGAATCACCTTTCCCGGTTTAATCCATGACAGATCTTTAATGGCACACGGATCGTTCAGGTTTTCGTAAAAAAAATTGTTCTCCAAAAGTTCACCCGGAGAATTACCAATCATGATGGTGCGCCAGGGTGTGGTGTAAGGAAGCTCAACGGTTGGCGCATCGTCAAGTGCTGCCACCAGCGAATTCTCGTGTTCGCCTGCCAGCAATTTCATGCGCGAAAAATCGATGAGTTTTGCCTCGCCCAGCGCCAGGAAAATATTGCCGGCTTCGATTACAAGCGGCCGCTCAGCGGGCTGTTCAATTTCGGCTATCGGTACTTTCCGGTATTCCGACTGCGCCCGGTCTGAAACCCACGCAGGATAATTTCCAGTCAGCCAAAATTCGGTCAGCTCTTTTACCGGCATGATTTTATTTTTCCCCCGGTGTGATAAGAATGTATAGTTGAACGCCACACCTTCGTTGTAAACCCGGAAAATCATTTCAAATTCCCGTTGCGGAGGTACGGTTTCCCGAAACCGGATTTTTAACTGATTATAATGGCCTTTCACTTCCGACCGTTCTCCGCAAACCGGTTGCCAGGTTTGATTTACCGCAGTATTTTCCGCTTTAATTATTTCGAAGTTTAGTCCTAAAACCGGTTCACCTTCAATTTCAAATCCCAAATGTGAAGGTTGAACTAAAACAGAATCTTCATAAAAAACCGAATAAATGATATAGGAAGAATCATCAGTGGCAATTTGAACTTCGGTTTTTCCATCGGGACTAAAAACCGCAATTTCTGATTTTTTAACACAAGAAAACAGCAGGAAAAAACTGATTGAAACCAACAGAAACTTCATCATCCGGCACTTTAAATTGACGTTTCAAATTTAATATAAAAATGTTCGGATTAAAAAAAGAAGCAAAGCAAAGACACCCGGAGAAAAAATCTCCTACCTTTCCAGCAAACTGTCAAGTAACCCGGGCCGCCCTTCCTTGCGTGTATTTCCGCCACGGGGCGAAAGTTCGCGAATCAGTTTTCGGATGGGCATACTTTGCAGCCACACCTTTCCTGTGCCGCGCAACGTAGCCAGGAAAATGCCTTCGCCGCCAAAAACCATGGAGCGCAAATTTCCGGCCTGTTGAATATCGTAATCGATGCCGGGCTCAAACCCCACTATACAACCGGTATCCACTTTCAGCACCTCGTTGTTCAGCTGTCGTTCAATTACCGTTCCTCCCGCATGGACAAAGGCATTTCCGTCGCCCTGAAGCTGCTGCAGAATAAATCCTTCGCCGCCAAAAAATCCCGCGCCCAGTTTCCGGCTGAAGGTAACCGATATTTTCGTGCCCATGGCGGCACACAAAAAGGCATCGCGTTGTACAATAATACGCCCGCCCAGCGCCGCAAGGTTTAGCGGAATGATGGTGCCCGGATAAGGCGCGGCAAAAGCCACGTGTTTTTTCCCCCACCCCTGATTGGTAAAATGGGTTAAAAACAGCGATTCGCCGGTAATTAAACGCGAGCCGGCTGACAACAGTTTATCGAAAAATCCCGCGTTAGGATTGGAACCATCGCCCATGCGGGCAGTAAATTCTATTCCATCTTCCATGTACAACATGGCTCCGGCTTCGGCAATTACTGTTTCTCCGGGGTCGAGTTCCACTTCCACCAGTTGAACGTCGTGTCCTAAAATTTTGTAGTCGATTTCGTGCGATTGCATACTTTTTAGTATTTAATTCATAACGGGTCTAAGGTAAAAAAATTGAACTGATTTGAAACACTGTTTTAATCGGTATTTTTTCCGACCTTTGTGAAAAATTGGGGATAGCATCATGAACAGAAATTTCAGCAAAGGCCGCACAGGAAATTCAGGAAGAAAAACCGGTAATAAACCGGGGGCAAAACAGGAACGCCCTCAAAGGGGAAGTCGCCGTCCGGCAGAAGGCAAAAAAGTAATTCGCCTAAAAAAGAAAGCCGAACCCACACTCAAAAAAGAGGTTAACCTTCCGGGGAAAAGACCGAAAAAAACAGCTACCACCGGCGAAATGCGGCTGAACCGGTTTATTGCCAATGCGGGCGTGTGCTCGCGGCGTGAGGCCGACAAATACATCTCGGCCGGGTTGGTTACCGTTAACGGGACGGTTGTTACCGAATTGGGGGTGAAGGTAAAAATGAACGACGATGTGCGTTTCGACGGCAAAAAGCTGAATGCCGAAAAGAAAGTTTACCTGCTGCTGAATAAACCCAAAGATTTTGTGACGACTACCGACGATCCGCACGCCGAACGCACGGTGATGGATTTGCTTAAAGATGCCTGTGACGAGCGGATTTACCCGGTTGGACGGCTCGATAAAACCACTACCGGCGTGCTGCTGTTTACCAACGACGGCGAGCTTTCCGACCGGTTGACCCATCCCAGCCACAACATCAAAAAAATTTACCAGGCAACGCTCGATAAGCCGCTCACCAAAAACGATATGCTGCAAATTGCCGAAGGCATTGAACTGGAAGACGGGCGAATTGCCGCCGATGCCATTAGTTATATCGACGGGAACAACAAAACGGAAATCGGCATTGAAATTCACTCGGGCCGCAACCGCATTGTGCGGCGTATTTTCGAACATCTGGGTTACAAGGTAAGAAAACTCGATCGTGTGTATTTTGCAGGGCTCACCAAAAAAAATCTTTCGCGCGGCAGGTGGCGCATTCTCTCACACAAAGAGGTTCAATTTCTAAAAATGAAGTAATCAGAACTTAAAAAACCGTTCCAGTTTTTGGTCGAATTCTTCGGGCGGCGCCGAAAAAAACTGCTTCAGCCGGGGCTGAAGTTTCAACAGGTTGATTTCGCGCAGATGTTCCGCCTGGTTGGTCAGAATACGCAATTCTTCATTGTCGAACCCATACCCTTCCGCCAGCAAATCTTCGGCGAATACATGCAGGTCGTGGTCGTCGCCCAACTGGTCGGTAATTTTGTTCAGCTGATCGGTTTTCAATTTAAAATAGCGTGGGTGCAAAAACTTAATAAAATCGAGCTGGTACCACAAACGTTTTAACTTCTTCCGCAGTTCGTGCCACTCCCCGGGATGCGGATTCGCAGGCAATTGCCGGTAAATGGTTGTACTTTTCAGGTAAGACTGGCTGACTTCGCTGAAAAGTTGAATCCGTGTTGGAAGTTCGCTGTTATTTTGGGTGAGAATCGTTTCAAAACCATCGAAAAAAGTGCGGATAGTATTATGCAGGTTATTTTCGATAAAACCGCGTTCAACCAGGTCTTTATTTTTTCGGGCCAGCAACTCGCGGGCACTCCTGATTTTCTTTTCCTGTAAGTGAGGATTAAAGCAAAACTCTTTTTCGAAAAGGTCGGTATTTACTCCTGATTCGCGCAACGGCGCCAGTAGTTTTCCAAAATTCCGAATGTCTTCATTTAGCTGAGTTGCCGGGCTATCGGGAATTTCTCTGAAAAAGCGGAGCAATGCCCTGAGTCGTTTAAATCCGCGGCGCAGTTCATGCACTTTTTGATTTGAAGAAATATTTTCGGCCTGGCAAAAATAACCCGCCTTTTCAACCTGGTGTGAAATTGTACGAATCAATCTGTTCCCTATGTTCTGAACCATAATTAAAATCAATGGTTTAAACAAAAATAGGGATTATTCCTGAAAATACGTCTCTAAATCATTTCAAAGCCTGTGTAGGGTACCAACGCTTTGGGAATTTTTATTCCGTCGGGCGTTTGGTTGTTTTCCAGCAATGCTGCCACAATACGCGGCAAAGCCAGCGCACTGCCGTTCAGCGTGTGGGCAGGCTGCGGTTTTTTTGAGTTTTCGTCGCGGTAACGCAATTTCAGCCGGTTGGCCTGAAATGCTTCAAAATTGGAAACCGAGCTTACTTCCAGCCATTTTTGCTGGGCAGCCGACCACACTTCGAAATCATAGGTTAGTGCCGAAGTAAAACTCATATCGCCGCCACACAGCCTTAAAATACGGTAGGGCAGTTCCAGTTTTTCCACAAGTGTAGCCACGTGGCGCACCATTTCTTCCAGAATTTCATACGATTTTTCCGGATGGGCAATCTGTACAATTTCTACTTTGTCGAACTGATGCAGGCGGTTCAGCCCGCGCACATCTTTTCCGTAGGAACCGGCCTCACGCCGGAAACAGGCGCTGTAGGCCGTGTTTTTTACGGGAAGGTCTTTGGCATCCAGAATCACATCGCGGTAAATATTGGTTACGGGAACTTCAGCGGTTGGAATCAGGTACAAATTATCTCCGGTAACATGGTACATCTGGCCTTCCTTGTCGGGCAGCTGGCCCGTGCCAAATCCCGAATCTTCGTTTACCACCAGCGGCGGCTGAATTTCTTCGTAACCGGCTTTGCGGTTTTCGTCCAGAAAAAAGTTGATGAGCGCCCGCTGCAACTGTGAACCTTTTCCGCGGTAAACCGGAAAACCGGCGCCGGTGATTTTTACGCCCAGTTCAAAATCTATCAGGTTGTATTTTTGTGCCAGTTCCCAGTGAGGAAGGGCATTTTTGGCAAGTTGAGGTATTTCACCTCCCGATTTCACCACCTCATTATCTTCGGCTCCTTTACCCTGCGGCACCGATTCGTGTGGTAAATTGGGAAGCAAAATCTGCAGTTCGGCCACCTTCTTTTCAATTTCGGCAAAACGGTTATCCAGTTGTTTAATCGTATCTTTTA
>CAZXHP010000147.1:0-1600 GCA_964639655.1 uncultured Mariniphaga sp. | reverse complement strand
CTAATAAATGAATTTCTCAATTTGTTTAGACGAGAAATGTTTTTGAAAGAGTTTATATCAATTAAATAACTTCAAAACTTCGCTTAACCCTGATAAACTTGTCAGGCTCGGGCTGTTCTGAAGTTGTTTTTTCCGGATAATCTTTTTGAAGAAAACCTATGGTTGAATTATCTTTAATTTTATTCGCCATTTTTGGATTTTTTATAATGTCACGAATAAAATCAAAGGTCAATCCAATATTTCTGTTAACTGTTTCCTTATTTGTCATTTTTTGTTTGATAATTATCTCGAAAATGGGTTAATACTATATTTCGCCCACCTCTTTTAAGGCTCTTTCGATTAATTCCCTACTCATTCTAAACTCTAATTTTGATGTTAATAATTGCAATTCTGATTTTAAATTATGAATTAATCCGTTTCTTTTTGCCTGAATAAGAATGCCAACCAACCCGACAACCTGAAGGCCTATCTCTTTGGCAATTTTCCTTCCTTTTCTTTCATCCATCAAAAGAAAGTCAGCGTTTTTTTCAATTGATAGAATGATGGAGTCAGCTTCGCCAGGATCAAGTCTTTTCAATAAAAAATTCCTATGTTCAAAATTTCTAATATCTGCTATTTTAATCCAGGGCTTATTCAGGTTTTCTATGTCATAGCCAAATTCTTTTAGTGAGGAAAGTTCTTTATGAACAGAGTTGGTGATTAAAACTTGACCAAAAACAGAATTTAGTAGCTCTATTTTCCTTAAGGCAAGCAAACCAGTTATAACTGAACTATCGGCAACAACAACCACTTTGCTATTTCTTTTTAAGATTTTTCAGAGCTGTCAAATCTTCTTCCAAATCATTGATATTGTAGTTGATAGATTCACCTCTTTTCCCCAATTCTTTTCTAAATTCAATTTGATTCACTCCGGCAAGATTACTGGCCTTCCCAATTGATAGAACTCCCCTTTTATAAAAAGATACAGCTAACTCAATTAATATTTCGGACTTACTTAGCCCTATTTCTTCCAAGATGTTATTTTCAATGGTGATAGTCATAAACTTTCTTTTGAAACAAACTTACAAAAAAAATCTCCTGCTGGCAACAACAGGAGATTTTCTAAAAAGCTTGCTTGTATTTTACTTTCCCGGTTGTTATTTACCTGCCAGTTCTTTAGCCTGCTCAATCCAGGGAGCCGGGTCTTTTGAAGCGTAGCGGCTTCCGGCTTCTGCCAGAATTTCATTCATTTTATCCACTGGAGTAGCTGCCAGTTCGGAGTAAGTATAAATGCCTGCCGCGTTCAGTACTTCTGCCAGTTTAGGACCAACGCCTTCAATTTTTTTCAGGTCGTCGGCTTCGGCAACCTCGGTTTCAACTTCAGCGGCCACTTTTTGTGCTTTTGCCGGTTCTGCTTTTACTGCCGGTTTTTCTTTGGCAACAGGAGCTTCAGCAACAGCCACCTCTACATCAACAATCGGTTCAACCGATACGTATGAGCGGTTTTTTCTTTTTTTCCTGAACATTACAGTTCCGTCGATCAATGCAAACAGGGTATGATCTTTCCCTATTCCCACATTTTCGCCCGGGTAATGTTGTGTTCCTCGCTGGCGAACTAAAA
>CAZXHP010000146.1:0-10135 GCA_964639655.1 uncultured Mariniphaga sp. | reverse complement strand
CAATCACTTTGGGCGATTCTTCCTCTTTTTCTTCCGTTTCAGGTTCTTTTTCAGCAGAGGAAGTTTTTTCACTGCCTGGAGCAAATTCATCCACCGGTTCACCCTTGCTACCAATTACGGCAACATTGGTCAGCACCGGCACTTCATCGCCTTCTTCGAAAAAGACAGCCAACAGAATCCCGTAGGCTTTGGCTTCTTCCTCGAAAGAAGCTTTGTCGGTTTCGTAAGAGAAAAGCAGGTCGCCCTCTTTTACTTCGTCGCCCACCGACTTGTACCATTGACCCATGATGCAGGATTCAACAGACTGGCCCTGGCGGGGCATCATTACAGGTATTGCCATTTTTTCTTTTTATTTATTTTGTTCAACTTGTTATAACAAATTTATATCTCTTTCTGTGGTCTTTCCCTTATTTTCAAAGACAATCTTAATTTTCGGTGTAAAAATAAAAATAATAACTTGTAAATACAAGTTGCAGTTATTAATTAAATTATTTTTTAACTTTGGAGCATGACAGAAAATGTACCACAGTACCGGAAACTGTACGAATTACTTCGGAAGCATATTCTTTCAGGAGTATATGAGGAGGGAGGTTTACTTCCCTCGGAAAATGAATTGTGCGCGGTTCACGGCATGACCCGTCCGACGGTTCGTCATGCGCTGGATACGTTGGTTAAAGACGGCCTCATTTTAAAAAAACAGGGAAAAGGAAGTATTGTGCGAAAACCGCCTCAGAACATCGGCATTTTGTCTATTTCCGGAACTGCCTCGGCTGTTGGGGTTCGATACCTTAAAACCGATATCCTGCAAAAACCGGAAATCAGAAACTGGCCTGAAAAATTTGCATTTGAACTGACAGATCCGGAAAAAGAATCGGGTTGTATTTATATGGAACGGTTGCGGTTTGTGGACGAACTGCCTGTTTTTTACGATATTAACCACTTGCCTAACATTAATCTGCCGCGTTTTACAAGTCGTTCGCTGGAGAATAAATCGCTCTTCGAAGTGTTGCGCAAACATTACCAGGTAAATATTCTGGGTGGCGAGCAGCAATTGAAAGCCATTATACCCAACCAAAAAATCAAAAAGCTGTTGCAGTTAAAAAACGGGCAACCTGTTCTTTACATCGAACGGAAACTGACCACAAACAAGGAAGGATTCAACATTTATTCCACCATTTATTTCAATTCGGAAAAACATACCATTTTCGGTTCGTTTTAAATTTCCCGTCAAAAATTTTTGTCGCTTTTTATTAAATTCTACTTTTGTCCGAATTTTTGTTTCTAATCTGAATATCAGGAAGCAAAATTTTAAAAAAGGATGGCGGATTTTAAAGAATACGCCATTTTATTGTAGAATGAAACAGTTAAATTTTGGGGAACGAAGTTGAATTAACGGAAATAAAAGAACCGGTAAACATCAGGGGAGACCGGGCCACTTTCGAAAATGAACGATACGGCGACCATCCGCGCAACACATTCGACATTTGGCTGGCCAAATCGGAAATTCCCACTCCACTTGTTATCTATATTCACGGCGGCGGTTTTACCGGCGGCGACAAATCGAAATATTTCGACTCAGAAGATTTGGTGCGTTTTCTGGATTCGGGAGTTTCAGTAGCCACAATCAATTACCGGTTTATGACCGAAGCGCCTTACGGAATAAAAGCTTGTTTCAGCGATTCCAAAAGGTGTTTGCAGTATATTCGGTACAACGCAAAAAAATACCACATCGATAAAACAAAAATTGCCTGCTCCGGTGGTTCCGCCGGTGCCGGAACAGCGTTGTGGCTGGCTTTTCACGACGACATGGCCGACGCGGAGAATCCCGATCCGGTACTGCGCGAATCTACCCGCATTACCTGTGCCGGAGCTTTTGCCACCCAATCGACGTACGATATTTTTCAATGGGAAAGAATTATAGGAATTCCCATATCGGAAACACCTGAACAGCGCCGGTCCATTGCACTGGCATTTGGGATGGACCATTTAAACGGTGTCGATTTATTCAAACAGCAAAAAATACGGAAAGAACTCGATTTCCTTAGCGAAATGGATAAAAACGACCCTCCCGTATTTGTTTACAACAGGCATAAAAACGGAATTCCCACCAACGAGGATGAACTGAATCATCATCCGCTCCATGCAAGAGCTATAAAGGAAAAAGCTGAAGAAGTCGGACTGGAAGCTATAGTTTATGCCCCGGAAATTGGAATTGTCGATTTTTCGGGAAAGGATTTGGTCGGTTTTTTCCTGGAAAAGTTTTTCGAAAAGCGCTGAATAAATATTCACCAAAAGCGAATAAAATTTCAAATTTCTTTACAAACAAATAAAACAGGAAAACAAAAAATATTCATATTTGTACCTGAAGAAACAGATTAAAAGCGATTTAAACATGAAGGTTTTAAAATTTGGAGGAACATCGGTCGGATCGCCTGAAAATATGCGGGCTGTAATGAAAATCATTACCGACGGGGAACAGAAAATCGTGGTGCTGTCGGCGATGTCGGGAACAACAAACGCGTTGGTCGAAATTGCCGGTTTGCTTTGGAAGAAGAACCGCGAAACAGCCGGTATTTCCATCGGTCAGTTGGAAGCATCCTATAAAAAAATAGTAAAAGAACTCTTTGAAAGCGAAGAAAATAAAAAGAAAGGTCTGAAGATTGTTAAGTCGGCTTTTAATACCGTCAAAACTTTTACCTCGGGTAAATTCAGCAAAGTAGGGGAGAATACCATTCTGGCCCAGGGTGAACTCATTTCCACCCAGCTTTTTACGCTGATGATGGTTGAAAACGGATACCAGGCAAAACTGCTCCCGGCTCTCGACTTCATGCGAATCGATGAAGATAAAATGGCCGACTCGCAATACATCTCAAACCACATTGAAAAAGTGATGGATGCTATTGGCGATGCCGATTATTATATCACCCAGGGATATATTTGCCGAAATGCCGAAGGTGAAATCGACAACCTGCAGCGCGGTGGAAGCGACTACACGGCTTCATTGATTGGGGCTGCCATCGATGCCGAAGAAATTCAAATCTGGACCGACATCGACGGATTTCACAACAACGACCCGCGGTATGTAGAGAACACAAAAAAAATCAATCAGCTTTCGTTTTACGAAGCGGCTGAGCTGGCCTATTTCGGGGCGAAAATCCTGCATCCGCAAACGGTTTTTCCGGCGCGTGTGCAAAATATTCCCGTACGATTAAAAAATACAATGAATCCAGCCGATAGCGGAACACTTATAACTTCCGAATCATCGGGTGCCGGAATTAAGGCCGTAGCCGCCAAGGATGGTATTACAGCTATAAAAATCCGCTCCGACAGGATGTTGATGGCCTACGGTTTTTTGAAAAGTGTTTTCCGTGTATTTGAAAAATACAAAACGCCTATCGACATGATTTCCACATCTGAGGTAGCCGTTTCGCTGACCATCGATAATACGGAACAATTGAAAAAGATATTAAACGATCTCGACAAATTCGGAACGGTGGAAGTGGACCGCGACATGACCATTATTTGTATCGTAGGCGACATTATTGCCGAAGAACGCGGTTTTGCGTCCAAAGTGTTTAATGCGCTCGACGGTATTCCCATCCGGATGATTTCGTATGGGGGAAGCCGGCATAATATTTCAGTGCTGGTGCCCAATTCGCATAAGCAAACAACTTTACGGGCATTGAGCAACAACCTGCTGAACAACGGAAATTAAAACCATAAAAAAAGCCGGCAAATTGCCGGCTTTTTTTGGGTGGTAGATGGGACTTGAACCCACGACCCCTGGAACCACAATCCAGTGCTCTGACCAACTGAGCTACAACCACCATTTTATTGCGGCTGCAAATATAATATTTTATTCGTTTTTTTTATCTGTGAAAATTAAAAATTTCTGCTGCGGGATTTTTCTGAAAAAACTATTTTTGAAAGAAAGCAAAAAGCATGAAAAAACTGAATGCAGATACCATTGTTTGTTTTGGCGAAGTTTTGTGGGATATGCTTCCCTCGGGTGCAAAACCCGGTGGTGCTCCCATGAACGTAGCCATTCATTTTAAAAGGCAAGGATTAAACCCTTGCATTGTCAGCAGTGTTGGTGACGATGAGGAAGGGGAAAAACTCCGGCAGTTTCTCGATGATTCCGGATTAGTGACGGATTTTCTTCAAACAGATGATTTTCTGCCCACCAGTGAAGTCCTGGTTCATCTCGATTCGGAAAAAAATGCAACTTATGAAATTCGTGAACCTGTTGCATGGGATAATATTCAATATACAGATGCATTGCAGAAACTGGCTGAAAACACAGACAGAATAGTATTTGGTACGCTTGCATTGCGAAATGAAACCACACGAAAAACGCTGCTGGAATTTTTTGAAAATTCGCCTGCAAAACGATTTCTGGATGTGAATCTCCGGCCGCCTTTTGACAAAAAAGACGTAGTTGAAGAAATGCTGTTTCTTTCCGATTTTGTTAAACTGAACAATGACGAATTGGCTGCAATTGCCGGCTGGAAAGGAAGAACAGGTAAAGAAGAGGAGTTGATATATTGGCTGTCGGAATATTACAAATGTCCGACGGTTTGTGTTACACGTGGTTCAAACGGTGCTGCGCTTTTTATAGAGAACAAACTTTTTGAACATCCCGGTTTTAAAGTGGTCGCTGCTGATACGGTAGGCGCCGGCGACTCCTTTTTGGCGGGGTTAATCGCCAGACTTTCATAAGGAAGTTCTCCCGAAAAAGCGCTGGAGTTTGCCTGTGCTACCGGTGCTTTTGTGGCGGCGCAGCATGGAGCAGTGCCTGAGTACTCTGTCCGGGATATCGCTGCGCTAATCGGGTGATCGTTTCACTTTTTTAGAAATTCAGAATATCTTTCAGGTTTTTATACCCGGTTTTGCTTACTTTTAGTTTGGTTTTATCGTGTAAAATAACAATGTAAGACTCCTTTTCGTATTGCTGTATCTCATTAATTTCTTCAACTTTAACAATATAGGAGCGATGAATGCGCACAAAGTTTTTTGGGTTGAGGGCGCTTTCCAGGTATTTCATGGTTTTCTGTTTCATGTAGCGGCCTTCGTGCGTGTAAATCATCACATAATCGTCCATCGATTCGATGTACCGCACCTGGTCAACCGGAATGATGTGAATTTTGTGCCGATCTTTAACGACAATCCGATCGAGAAACTCCTCCTTTGGATAGTCGCTCACTTTTTCCGCCACATCAGAAACTGCACCTTCGTTTCTAATCCGTTCGGCGACTTTTTCAATAGCTTCCATGAGCCGCTCTTTGGAGTAAGGTTTCAGCAGGTAGTCGGCTGCATTGTATTCAAAAGCCTTTAACGCATACTGGTCGTAAGCCGTAGCGAATATAATGTGGGGTTTGTGGTCCAGCAGTTCCAGCAACTCAAATCCGGTAATTTTGGGCATTTGAATGTCGAGAAAAACCAGGTCGGGTTTCATCTCGTTAATCATTTTCACCCCTTCAAAGCCATTTTCACATTCGGCAATCAGTTCAATGTTTCCGGCATCTTTCAGAAACGATTTCAGCAGATTTCGTGCAAGCTCTTCGTCTTCAACAATAATGGTACGTAATTTTTCGGTCATAGCAGTTTATTTTTGTGGAATAGCCAAAGTTACTTTAAATTCTTTTTTGTTGTCTTCAACCTTCATTAACATGGGGTTATTATAAATAATCTGAAGGCGGTCGCGAATGTTGCGCAGGCCAATTCCTTCGCCTTTTTTGCTAATGGAGTTGGGGTCGTAATTATTGGTGATAATAATTTCAAGAATGTCGTTTTTACAGGTGCTTCGGGTCACAATATCCACTGGTTCAGTTGCTTCGTAAACGCCGTACTTAATGGCATTTTCATACAAAGGTTGTAAAATCATATTGGGAATCAGCGCGTCAAGGCAATTTTCATCAATTTCGAAAACCGGGTTAAGTTTTTTTCCAAACCTTACTTTTTCAATTTGAAGGTAGAGTTTGTTGTTGTTTAATTCTTCGCTGAACGGGACTTTTTCAATCTGGTCGTGTTTCAGCGAATAACGCATTAACGCCGAAAGGTTTATAACCATTTCCTGCGCTTTTGCAGGGTCGGTCATGGTTAACGATGAAATGCTGTTCAGGCTGTTAAACAGAAAATGCGGATTAATTTGAGATTTCAGTGCATGCAATTCTGCTTCTTTCACCAGCGATTTCAACTTTCCTTCATTTCGCAGTTTTTCTTTAAATCCCTGGTAATAATTTACGGCATAGAAGAAAATAACATAGGTGAGGTAAAGCATGTATCCGCTAAAAATATTGGCCGCAAGGTTATTGTCGATCCATTGCCCGGAATACGGATGAATGAGTTTTATAATTACCACACCCAGGTAAAGCCAGATAAAAACAATGATTGTGGCTGCAATAAGGTGCGAAAGAATAATTCTTCCGGCGGAATAATTTTCGAGTGTACTGTATTTAATCACATACCATATTGAAGCGCCAATAATGGCAAACGTGAAAGGTAAAGCAAAAGCTTCGGCAACGGCCAGTCCGGGGTCAAAGCCGTAGGCCAGCCATTTGAGTAAAACGCTGCCTGACAGAATGGCGAACCACGTCAGCACATAGTAAAACGCTAATCTGGAATTGGAAATAAAAGGGTGTTTGAAATCCATTTTTAATTGTATTTTACTTCCACTCCGCCAAAGGCACTGAATCCCTTAATAATTAGTGTTTTTGCCGGGTCGCAACTTATGTCGTGAACCGAGGCGCCACGTTTGTCGGTAAATGCGCCAAAAATAGTGGTTACTTCGTTTTTAACCGCCCAGTCGGGCGGCACTTTAAAACCGCTGCCGCCAAAAATAGCCACGCAATCTATAACGGCTCCGTTTTCAGAAAGGCTGGACTGCCGCAAATCGTATTCGGCTCCGCCAAAAATGGAGGTTATTTTTCCGCCAAGAAAACTTTTTGAGTTGATAAAAATTTCTCTTCCGCCAAAAATGACAAAATCGTCGAAATAATCCATTCCCTGGGCGGAAGGTTCAATTTGAGGAACCTGCCTGCGCTGCCGATGTGTGACCAGAAGTGCAACGCCAACACCGATTATTAATATGGGCCACCCAACTTGTCTTAGTTGATAAGGAATGACAACCAGCTCGTCTAACAGAAAAAATCCTCCAATGAACATTAAAATGGTTCCCGCTGTGCGGTTTCCGGCGATAAATGAAAAAATGCCAATGCCGATCAGCAACATTTGCCACGATATTAAAACATCTGTCCATACATGGGGTATCAGGTTCAGTTTCACTAAAATCCAGAAAATGCCAATCAGGATTAAAAATAATCCGAACAACACCCTCTTGTTTGAAACATTTTTGTTTTCCATTTTTACATTGTTATTAATTTAAAAATCAGGTTATTGAAGTTCATTTCATTCCCCCGGATTTTTTTAAATAAATTTAGCAATAAGTGCAATGCCGGCGCCAATTAATATTGCCGGCAAAATAAATGAAAATGTGATATGTGGAAAAACAAGGATTTTAGGCGCCAGGAAAAGGCCGCCCAGAACGATTAATACAATTCCAAAAGAGCGTTTTCCGGCCAGCAAAACAAGCCCCGTTAAAATGAGTACCATTTGCCAGGAAAAAAGAAAACTTCCCCAATTGAAGAACAAGTGTTTAAATGGAACAAACATGTGCTTAAACTGAATTCCTATCATTTCGAAAACAGGTCCGGTTTTATGTAATAACCAGGCCACACCCAAAACAATTAGCACTATAGCCAAAGTTATCCGTGAGTTTTCTTTTTTTTGTTCACTCTCCATTTTTGCTGCACTTTTAAAATGATGCGGGCAAATATATAAATAACCGGAAGGCACGGTGCTTAACATTCGGTTAACACAGGGAATGTATCGGCGAATGGAAAGATACTCCGTAAAAAATGGCTGTTTAACCCTCTGAATTAAACAGCCATTTACACCTCTCTGAGTTGTATTATTTGTTATTCTGTTTTTTTGCCCAGGAATCCCGCAAAGGAACCGTGCGGTTGAATACCGGTTTTTCGGTGGTGGAATCGTAATCGAGATTAAAATAGCCCAGGCGTTCAAACTGAAAGTGGTCGAGTGGTTTTGCTTCCTTCACAAAGGGTTCGAGGTAACATTCCGGCAAAATTTTCAGTGAATCAGGATTCAGAAATTCCTTGAAATCAACATCTTTATGCCCGGCAGGATCTTCGTCATTGAACAGGCGGTCGTATAATCTGACTTCCGATTTCACCGCGTGTTTTGCCGAAACCCAGTGCAGCGTGGCTTTCACCTTACGTCCGTCGGGCGAATTGCCGCCTTTCGATGCCGGGTCGTAAGTGCAGTGCAGTTCTGTAATTTCGCCGTTTTCATCTTTAATTACGTCGGTACAGGTTACAAAATAGGCATAACGCAACCGCACTTCGCGACCGGGTGCCAGGCGGAAAAATTTACGTGGCGGGTCTTCCATAAAGTCATCACGTTCAATAAAAAGTTCGCGTGAAAACGGAACTTTCCGTGTTCCCATACTTTCGTCTTCGGGATTGTTGATGGCGTCCAGTTCTTCTTCCTGATTTTCGGGATAATTGGTAATAACCATCTTTATTGGATTTAAAACGCCCATAACCCGCTGTGCGGTTTTGTTCAGGTGTTCGCGCACACTGTATTCCAGCAGCGAAACGTCAATCATCCCGTCCACCTTGGTTACGCCAATACGGTCTGAAAAATTGCGAATGGACTCCGGTGTGTATCCGCGGCGGCGTAACCCTGAAATAGTGGGCATGCGCGGATCGTCCCACCCATTAACATAGCCTTCTTTTACCAACTCCAGCATCCGGCGTTTGCTCATAATGGTGTAAGTGAGGTTCAGCCGCGCAAACTCAATCTGCCGCGGACGGTAATCCGAGTCCATCAGCTGGTCGATAAACCAGTCGTAAAGCGGACGGTGAACTTCAAATTCCAGCGTGCAAACGGAATGGGTAATTCCTTCCCAGTAGTCGCTTTGTCCGTGTGCAAAATCATACATCGGATACATACACCATTTGTCGCCGGTGCGGTGATGGTGCGCTTTCATAATGCGGTAAATAATAGGATCGCGCATATGCATGTTGGGCGAGGCCATATCTATTTTTGCCCGTAAAACCCGCGAACCTTCATCGAATTCGCCGGCTGTCATTCGCTGAAACAAACCGAGGTTTTCTTCCGGCGTCCGGTTTCTGTATGGACTTTCGATTCCGGGGCGGGTTGGCGTGCCTTTTTGCTGGCTAATGGTTTCAGAGTCCTGATCGTCAATATACGCTTTGCCTTCTTTAATCAACTTAATGGCAAAATCGCGCAACTTATCAAAGTAGTCGGAAGCAAAAAACAGCCGGTCTTCCCAATCGAAACCCAGCCAGCGAACATCCTTCATGATGGATTCCACATATTCCATCTCTTCTTTGGTGGGGTTGGTATCGTCGAACCGCAGGTTGCATTTGCCGTCAAATTTTTCAGCAATTCCAAAGTTCAGACAAATCGATTTGGCATGGCCAATGTGCAGATAACCATTGGGTTCAGGGGGAAACCGTGTGTGTACCCGCCCGTTGTTTTTCCCTCCCTGCAGGTCCTTTTCAATTTGCAAATGAATAAAGTTCGATTTTTTTGCCGGTTCTTTATTTTCGGTGTTGTTTGCCATGGTACTTAATATTTTATCTGCTGGTTTTCGATGGCTGCAAAATTAAAAAAAGGTTGCTCAGTACGATTAAGGTACCGGTAATTTCTTTGCTTTCGGCACTTATTTTTAATTTCGCCGGAAAAAGCAGATGGGAATTGTTGAAATAGAAGGAATGTGCTTTTATGCATACCACGGCCATTTTGAAGCGGAAAGGATAGTGGGCAACGAGTTTTTGGTGGATGTGTGGCTCGAAACCGATTGTGATACAGCGGCTGCATCGGATAATTTGGAAGACGCGCTGAATTACCAGGCGGTTTACGATTTGATTAAAGAGGAAATGCAGGTGAAATCGCATCTTTTGGAGCATGTTGCGGGGCGTATTCTCGATGCACTGTATGCTGAATTTTCAACGATTCAAAAAGCCAAAGTAAAAGTTTCGAAACTAAATCCTCCCATGGGCGGGCAAATAGAAAAGGCAAGCGTTAC
>CAZXHP010000145.1:0-10157 GCA_964639655.1 uncultured Mariniphaga sp. | reverse complement strand
TAAATATTGTTAATACGAAGGGTGTCTGTTTTAAAAATCCTATCTTAGCGGGTCTTTTAAAAAAGCTGTTCAATGTTTGTTAAAATAGTAAATGAATCGAATAATCCGCTTCCCGCATACAGTACGGAAATGTCAGCCGGAATGGACTTACGGGCCTATTTAAGCGAGCCTGTGGTTTTAAAACCGCTCGAACGGAAACTGATTCCAACGGGTTTGTATATTGAATTGCCAAAAGGCTGCGAGGCCCAAATCAGGCCGCGGAGCGGGCTGGCCATAAAAAAAGGAATTACCGTGTTAAATACTCCGGGAACCATCGATGCCGATTACCGGGGTGAAATCAGGGTAATTCTTGTAAATCTTTCCAACGAGGATTTTGTTGTTGAAAGCGGCGAACGCATTTGCCAGATGGTGATTGCTTCGCACGAAACTGTGGAATGGAATTTGGTGGAAGTTTTGAATGAAACACAAAGAGGCGCGGGCGGGTTTGGTCACACCGGGAAAAACTAAAAAACGTTTTAAAAAATTTATTTACTGGTATTTCGTTTAATTGCCCGGAAAATAGATGAAATCGCGAAGTGATTTACTTTGAAAATTTGATTGAAAAAACATGAATAATACACTGATAAAATGGATGCTGATGTTCCTGCTGCCGGGATTAATATTTGCCTGTTCAGGAGCAAAAAGTGTTTCTCAGGATAAGATAGAAAACATTGAAAATAAAGAAGTTAAAATTGAAAAAAAGGAACTTCCAATTGAAGAGCAAAAGCAAATGGAATTTGATTATCTGTTTGTTGAAGCGATAAAAGAAAAAAGCCTGGGAAATCCGCAAAAGGCCATTCAATTTTTATCCGGGTGTCTCGAAATAAATCCAAATTCCTCGGCCGCCATGTACGAACTGGCAACTATTCATGCAGAAAATAACGACTTTACAAGCGCTTCCCTGCTTTTGGAAAAAGCCATTCAACTCAATCCCCGCAATAAGTGGTACAGTTTGTTGCTGGCGCAGGTTTACCAGCAAACACAGCGTTTTAATGACGCGGCCATAATTTATGACGAACTTTTGCAACAGGAACCCGAGAACCTCGAATTTTTGTATATGAAAGCCGCATTGCTTTCCAATGCCAATAAAATTAAGGAAGCCATTGACGCCTATAATCGATTGGAAGAAAAAGTGGGTGTGAACGAACAGATTTCGGTTTCGAAACAACAATTGTATGTGGAAAACGGCGAGGTGGATAAAGCGTTTGAAGAAATTGAAAAACTGATTGAAAACAATCCTGATGATCCGAAATATTACGGGCTGATGGCCGACCTGTTTCAAAGTCAGGGCGATTCGGTCAATGCGCTGAAATATTACCGCAGAATTCAGGAGATAGACCCGGGAAACGGTTTTGTACACTTTTCTCTGGCCAACTATTACCTCCAAAAAGGCGAGAAGGAAAGGTCGTTTGAAGAAACAAAAATGGGTTTTCGAAGCCAGGATGTTGACCTGCAAACCAAACTTCAGCTTTATATGATGTTAACTGCAAATCCTTCTCAGTCCGATATCACGTCTGAACAGGAGGATGAAATGATTGATATTCTTCTCGAAACCCATCCCGGAGAGTACATGGTTCATACCGTGCGCGCCGAAAGTTTCCTTAAACGCAGAAAACTGGAGGAGGCTCGTTCTGAATTATTAAAAGCGCTAAAAATTGAAAAAAACGATTATATCCTTTGGGAACGGGTGCTGTTTATCGACAACGATTTGCAGGACTGGCAAGGTTTATACGAACACAGTTCGCAGGCAATGGATTTGTTTCCCAACCAGCCGCAGGTTTATTTTTTAAATGCCGTGGCTTGTATTCAGCTCGAAAAATACGACGAAACACGTTCTGTTTCCGACGAAGGACTTATGTATGTACTGGACAACAAACGAATGGAAGGCCAGTTTCTGATGCTGAAAGGCGAAGCTTTTTATAAAACCGGTAAAAAGACAGAGGCTTTTGAATTATTTGATCGATCAGTGGAGCTGGATCCGGATAATCACATTGCCCTGAACAATTATGCATATTATTTGTCGCTTGCGGGAGAAAATCTGGACAAAGCAGAACGTATGAGCGGAAAGGTGATTGAACGTTTCCCCGATAATTCAACTTACCTTGACACGTATGCCTGGGTGTTGTTTAAAAAAGGAGAATATAAACTGGCCAAATTTTATATGGAATCGGCCATTAAAAACGGGGGAGAGGAGAATGCCACACTTTTGGAGCACTACGGTGACATACTTTTTAAACTGGGCGAAACCAGCGAAGCAATAAAAACCTGGGAAAAGGCTCAAAATCAGGGTGAGGTTTCAGAACTTCTGGAGAAAAAAATAAGAGAACGCAACTATTTTGACGAGTAGATGAAGAAATTACTTCCGGATAATCGAAACAGAATTATTGTTTTCCTTTTTGCTGTGGCAGTGACGTTTGCTTCATGCCGTACTTCCCGCGAAATTTCAACCGACAGAATCCGACCGATTTCAACCGAAAAACTGCTGGAAGAGGTGGAACAGAGTGCATTCGATTATTCCAATCTAACCATTCGCCGAATTAATGTTCAGTTTTCAGACAATAACACCAGAACCAGTTTCAGGGCCAATTTGAAAGCCAAAAAAGACGATAAAATTCTGGCATCAGTCAGCAAGCTGAACATTCCCGTTGGGCGGGTACTCCTTACGCCCCAAAACCTCACTTACGTGAATTACATCGATAAAAATTATTTTGAGGGCGATTATTCTTTTTTGAGCAGGTTGCTGAATTTCAGTCTGTCGTTTGAAACCATACAGGCCATTATTTCCAACAATGCTATTTCGTATCGTCATCCCCAAAATAACCGTAATTTCGAATCGTTTGTCGAAAACGGAAAATACGTTTTACAGTCTGCAAACAACAGGCAAAATGTAAAATCCGGAAGATTAAAAAATTTATTTGCAGGCGGAGTGTTGCCGTCGCCGGATGGTGAAACGTTTGAGGAAAACGATATCGTTCAAACCATGTATTTTAATCCGCGGAATTTTTCACTCGAGAGGTTGATTTATAACGATGCGCAGAATGCCTGGAATCTGGAAGTAAATTTCAGTGATTTTGAACGTGTCGAAAAGAAAGATTACCCGGGTGCCATCGATATGAAAATGACGTCGCCCGGTGAAACCATTCAGCTGAAAATCAAACTGAATGGTTTTTCGACCGAAAAAATCGATTCCATTGAATTGAATATTCCCGGAAGCTACGACAGAATAAGGGCCCATTAGAAAAAATCCGGAAAATCCACAAGGATATGAGGAAACTGGCACTGGCAGGCATATTTGTACTTTTTCAGGTTGCTGCACTGGCTCAATCTCTTTCCGAATTGCAGCAACAAAAAGAGAACGCTGCAAGAGAAATTGAACTGACTACACGCCTGCTCAGTCAGGTACAGCAAAAAGAGAAGGTTTCGTTAAACAGCCTGCAATTGATAAACAACAACATTAAACAGCGAAATACCATTATTTCGAACCTGAACTCCGAGATAAAACTTTACCAGGCGTTCATTCAAAATAATACCCTGGCGGTTGAACTGCTTTCGGCCGACCTGGAGAAAATGAAAGAAGAATATGCCCGGCTTATCCGAATGACTTACCTTCGGCGCAGCGCCGGTAGCCCGCTGCTGTTTCTGCTTTCGGCAGAAAACTTCAACCAGGCTTACCGCAGGCTGCTCTACATGAGACGCTATACTTCATTCAGAAACACCCAGGCTGCCACAATGAAGACGTTGCAGCTTTTGTTGAACGAAAAGGCCGAAAACCTTGCAGAACTGAAATTAACCCGGCAACGGTTGCTGGAAGAAACCCGCAGTGAAACCCAAAAACTGGCGCAGGAAAAAAATATTCAGAACAGAGAAATTCAGGAGTTAAAGCAACAGCAACGCGATTTAAGACAAAAGCTGGAACAACAGCGCCGGATTGAACAGCAACTCGAACGCGAAATTCAACGTTTGATTGAAGAAGAGGCGCGCAAAAACCGCGAGGCAGGCGAACCCGCTTATGCGCTTACGCCAGGGCAAATGCTGACAAGCGAAAATTTCGAACAAAACAAACAGCGGCTTCCCTGGCCGGTAGAACGGGGAGTGATTACCGAACGGTTTGGTATTCACCGGCATCCGGTGCTCGAAAATGTGCAGGTGAGAAATAACGGCATCAACATTGCCACCGAACCGGGTTCAAAAGTACGGGCGGTTTTTAATGGCGAAGTGTCGCGGGTTTTTGGCATTACCGGCGGAAACTCGGCAGTCATCATCCGGCACGGAAACTACCTCACCGTATATTCCAACCTGCGTGAAGTAACGGTAAAAAAAGGCGATGAAGTTTCGGTAGGGCAAACCATTGGAACAGTTTACACCGATGTTGAAGACGGCGACAAATCTATTCTGAAGTTCCAAATATGGCGGGAAAATCAAAAACTGAACCCCGAGGAGTGGATAGGCAGGTAGATTTTATTTCGAAACCACATAATACGCAGCGGTGGTAAAAAAATTCCGAATCCACGGAACAGCGGTTATCATTTTAACTTGCCGGCGGGGTTTTAATCCGAATTTGGTTTCGTAATTCGGGTTGATAAAAAAGAAGGTACGTTTATTTATGGTATAATTTTCCTTTTTCAAAATTCGTTCAAAACGATCAATCGAGATTCCGGTTTTTTTAATTTCCATTAAGCCTTCCACCCGCGTATCGTTTTTTTCTAAAGTTTTCAGTATCAGTTTATAAATAGAAGCGGGGAGCAAATGAAAATAAGGCAGTTTCGAGAGAACTTTGTTGCTGCAAATTTGCTGGTGACCGCCAAACGGATTTTGCCACGGCGGAAATCCCAGAAAAAATTTACCTTCCGGTTTCAGGAACTTTTTTACGTATCCCATAAATTTTTTCTGGTTTGGAATGTGTTCAATTACATCGCGCATCATCACAATATCAAAAGTTTTGCCTTTTAAATCTGCTTTATAAATGTCTTCGCAAATGAGTTGCAGGTTTTCTTTTTTCGGATGATCAGCATAAAATTTCCGGGCCAGCTCAATCCGTTCGCACGAGATATCCACTCCTGTTACTTTACACTCCAGGTCCAGAAAAGGTTTCAGGTTTCCGGCTTCGGCACAACCAATTTCCAGAACTTTAGTTTCCGTACTTATTTTTAACAAATCTTCCAGGTAAGGAATAACATATTTTTTGGTGGTACGTGCCTGTTCGTTAAAGTACCTTTTTTTATCCTGGTGGCGTTCCTGCATGGAGATTAAATGTTGGCAACGCGACGAAGGCTCGGCGTATCCAGAAACTTGATTTTCCGGCCCTGCAATTCAATCAGCTTATCCTGTTTAAATTCGGAAAGTAATCGAATCACCGATTCAGTGGCTGTTCCCACCATGTTGGCCAGTTCTTCGCGTGTGAGTGAAATTTGCAGGGTATTCTGGTTGTCCAGTTCAAAGTTTTCCTTCAGCAACAGTAAAACTTCGGCCAAACGCTCGCGAACGGTTTTTTGTGCAATATCGGTAATATAATCGTTGGCTTCGCGCAGTTCGCGGCAAACTATCTGCAGCATGTGGTGCGAAAACTGCCAGTTGTTTTTTATCAGGTAGAGTAACGTTTGATACGGAATATGGCACAATACCGCTTCCTCGATAACCTTGGCGGTTGTGCAGGCCAGTTCCTGACTTAGCAACGAACGATAGGCAATAATTTCGCCACGCTTGGCAAACCGGATGATTTGTTCTTTTCCGTCGATACCGGTTTTAAATATTTTTACAATTCCGCGCGTAACACAGAAAAAACCGGTAAGCCTGCTGCCCTCGCGGTAAATTACCGTGCCTTTTTTATAAAGCGAACAGGTTTTTTCATAATTCAAACGGTTAAACTCCTCTTCGTCGAGTTTTTTAAACAATTGAAATCCACTCAAATCGGTTTCTTCCTCGGTTGGCCTTTTTATAATACTTCTCATTTCCCCAAATGTTATAATTATTTGCCTGTTTTTTGTCGGCAGGCAATGCCTGTTAGTTTGTAAAAGACCCCTAAAGATACAATTTCACCGAATATTTGAAAAACTATTTATGTAGATAGTTGTATGTTGTATATTTGCGGTGCAAAATATCTGAATAACAATTAAAAGAAAATTGGAAATGAAACATGTTGTAGATTTGGCCTGGACCGATAAAGTTGCCTTTGAAACCGATATGGACGGACATAAGGTGGTTATTGATGCCACAAAAGAGTCGGGTGGAAGCGATTTGGGTCCCCGTCCCAAAAAACTGATGCTGACTGCCCTTGCAGGCTGCACAGGAGTGGATGTAATTATGATTCTGAAAAAAATGAAGGTAGAACCCGAAGCATTCAATGTAATTGTAGAAGCCGATGTTACCGACGAACATCCCAAGCACTACAATAAAATGAAAGTGATTTATCAGTTTAAAGGGAAAAATTTACCCAAAGACAAGCTGGAAAAAGCAGTGAAACTTTCCGAAGAAAAATACTGCGGCGTTACTGCTGTTTACAAAAAAGCCATGGAAATGGAAAGTGAAATCAGGGTAATTGAATAGACTGCCGGCAACAAAAAATTGAAGCAGCGTTTATCGCTGCTTTTTTTGTCTCTATGAACAAATTAGAGACTTTTTTGTCTTAATTTTTTGAAAACAAAAAACATTAGCAAAAATTTGAGAAACAATGAAAACAATTGGTAAACTAACAGGAGCAATTATGCTGGTTGCCGCATTTACAATGCAGATACTGGCAGCCGATTACAAGCTGGACAAATCGAACAGCAAAGTTAAATGGAACGGAAAAAAAGTAACCGGAGAACATTACGGAACCATCGAATTAAAAAGTGGAACCCTGGAAGTGGAAGACAACAAAATTAAGTCGGGATCTTTTCAGATGGATATGACCACTATTGTAAACGAGGACATTTCGAATGAATCGATGAATAAAAAGCTCGTCGGGCATCTGAAATCGGACGACTTTTTTTCGGTTGACAACCATCCGGTTGCAACACTGGCTTTGAAAGAGGCAAAACACAAAAGCGGCAACACGCATTCTTTTACCGGCGATTTAACCATCAAAGGAATTACCCATCCGGTAGTATTTGATGCGGAAGTGAAATTTTCAGGCAATAAACTGGAAGCCGGTGGGAAAATGGAGGTCGATCGCACCTTGTATGATATTCGTTACGGTTCAGGTAAATTTTTTGCCGGCCTTGGCGATAACCTTATTTACGACACATTCACACTCGATTTCGATATAGTTGCAACAGCAGAAACAGGCACAGCAAAGTTGGAATCGAATTAATTCAATAAACTTGAAAAGCGTGAAAGACCCCGGAATTTCTCCGGGGTCTTTCTGTTAAAAACAATTATTATGGAAAAAATAATACACAAATCCGCGAACAGAGGATTCGCCAACCACGAATGGCTGAAAGCCGCTCATTCGTTCAGTTTTGCCAATTATTACGATGAAAATAAAATACATTTTGGTAAACTCAGGGTGCTGAACGATGATATTGTCGCTCCCGCAAAAGGATTCGGAATGCATCCTCACAAGGATATGGAAATTATTACTATCCCGCAGACAGGGGCGCTGAAACATGCTGACAATATGGGAAACGAAGCGGTAATTACCACTGGCGAAGTGCAGGTGATGTCGGCCGGAACCGGCGTTTATCATTCCGAATTTAATGCTTCAGATACCGAACCGGTCAACCTTTTCCAGATTTGGATTTTTACCAACCAAACTGGCCACAAACCCCGTTACGATCAGAAATTATTTTCGCCCGAAGGACGTGACGGCAATTGGCAATTACTGGTTTCACCCGATGGGCGTGATGAGTCACTGCGTATTCACCAGAACGCTTTTGTATCCACAATTGACTCAAATCGTTTGACTGAAATTCAATACAAAATCTATTCTCCGGGAAACGGGGTTTATTTTATGGTTTCCGATGGAACTGTCGAAATTGAGGGAAACATTCTGGAAAGGCGCGATGCTGCTGGTTTCTGGGCATTTAACAAACCACTAAAAATTCAGTTTAAACAAGCTTCCAATTTGCTGGCCATCGAAGTTCCCATGCAATAATCGAATTTTTCAAAAACCCGGTTTCTTTTTTTTCGTAGTAGATTTTGTATTTTAGTTTTTAATTCAAATCCTGAAATTATGATGAAATCGGTAAACCCTGCCACAGGGGAAGTTATTAAAACCTATGAGGCGCATTCTGAGAAAGGGGTGGAGAAAATTGTTAATTCCGTGGATAAATGCTGGCACCAATGGAAAAAAACATCTTTCTTTCAACGCAGTCAGATAATGCAAAACCTGGCAACACTGTTAAAAAGCAACAAAGAAGAACTTGCCCGGCTAATGGCTTTGGAAATGGGTAAAGTAGTAAGAGAGGGAATTGCTGAAATTGAAAAATGTGCCTGGGTTTGTGATTATTACGCCGCAAATGCCGAAAATTTTTTGGAGAATGAAATTCTGGTTACTGATTTTTCAAAATCGTATGTGAGTTACCAGCCGCTGGGAACCATTTTGGCTGTAATGCCCTGGAATTTTCCTTTTTGGCAGGTTTTCCGGTTTGCAGCCCCAACATTAATGGCCGGGAATACCGCAGTTCTGAAACATGCCAGCAATGTTCCCGGGTGTGCCCTGGCCATTGAAGACTTGTTTCGTGAAGCCGGATTTCCGGAAAACGCTTTCCGTTCGCTGCTTATTAAAAGCAACCAGGTGGAGGCAGTAATTAAACATCGGGCGGTAAAAGGTGTAAGCCTTACCGGGAGCACACCTGCCGGTAAAAGTGTGGCTTCGCTTGCAGGAAGCGTTTTGAAAAAATGTGTGCTGGAACTGGGCGGAAGCGATCCTTATCTGATACTCGAAGATGCCGATTTGGCTTTAGCTGCCAAAACCTGTGCCGCAGGACGACTTTTGAATGCCGGACAGAGTTGCATCGGCGCTAAACGTTTTATCGTGGTTGAAAAGATTTACCCGGAATTCCTGGAGTATTTTACGGTTGAAATGAATAAAGCAACTTTTGGCGATCCGTGCGAACCGGAAACTACCATGGGACCTCTGGCACGAACCGATTTGCGCGAAGAATTGCACAGGCAGGTTTCCGGTTCAGTAGAAATGGG
This sequence comes from uncultured Mariniphaga sp., assembly GCA_964639655.1. Classification (GTDB taxonomy): domain Bacteria; phylum Bacteroidota; class Bacteroidia; order Bacteroidales; family Prolixibacteraceae; genus Mariniphaga. The sequence goes on along the minus strand of CAZXHP010000145.1, from coordinate 1,001 downwards.
TGCCGAAGTGGTTATTGGGGGCGCACTACCCGACCGAAAAGGAGCCTACTATCCACCTACCGTTCTCGATAATGTAAAGCCCGGAATGCCTGCTTACGACGAAGAATTATTCGGTCCGGTGGCTTCGGTTATCCGGGTAAAAGACGAAAAGGAAGCCATTCATGTAGCCAACGATACCGTGTTTGGACTGGGAGCTGCTGTGTTTACCAAAAATGTAAAAAGAGGAGAAAAAATTGCTGAAACACAGTTGCAGGCAGGCTGCTGCTTTGTTAACGATTTTGTGAAGTCGGATCCGCGATTGCCTTTTGGCGGAATTAAAGAAAGCGGTTTTGGACGCGAACTCTCTTCGCATGGCATAAAGGAGTTTATGAATGTGAAAACGGTGGCCGTGAAATAAATGTTTATTTTACAGCCTCCGGTTCTCCTTCGAAGTTATGTTTGGGGTGGGATATTCCGGAAACCCGTCAGTTTGTTTCAATAAAACGGATATTGTCTTTTATTTCAATCTTCTGAACGAAATCCTTTTTAGCCCCCAACGATTGTATCAGCAAGTTGTAATCGCTCACATCCAACGCTTTTTTGGTTATAAAATCTGCCGGGAAAACCACAATTCTGAAAATCTGGTCGTCGGTCTCAGCGGGCAGTAATGTATTAAAATCGAGTGTACCTTCCAGAAAAACCTGAACATCGGCAAAGGTGTAGTCGTAGTTGTACTGCAGCACCCCTTCGTCTAAAACCACAGTTTGGGGAAGTAATCGCCACACATCGATCAATTCTCCGGAATTGTCTTCCGCAATTTCCCATAAAATGTAAACCAACACCACGTCAGTATCATAAACAGTAATCGATCCGGGAAATTCAAAATACAACGTATAGTCGTTTTGAGATGTAAAGTCACCTTCAATTTCGAAAACTGATCCGAGAAATGATTCACCGTCTTGTCCATTCTGTCCGTCGGCTCCGTCACGTCCGGGCGGGCCTGGTTCTCCTTCGCACGAAGC
>CAZXHP010000144.1:8421-10169 GCA_964639655.1 uncultured Mariniphaga sp. | reverse complement strand
GCCGGAACAGATTTGGTTAACGTGGCTTCGGTAGAAACAGACCAGACCGATGCGCAGCAGGCAAGTGCAACCACCACTATCGATCAGAATCCTTCTGTTGAGATAGTGAAAGAAGCCAATAAAAACAGTGTTTCGCAGGCAGGCGAGGTAATTACCTATTCCTACAGGGTAATAAACAGGGGTAATTTACTTTTAACGGGAATTTCAGTAACAGATGACAAACTTGGAGAAATTACGATTGGCTCTTCTATTTTGTTACTGTTTTTATCTACAGAAGGTACGGCCACTTATACGGTAACCCAGGATGATATCGATATGGGCACCGATATTGTAAACGTTGCAACGGTAACCACCGCACAAGGCCCCACTGATAACGATCGTGCCGTGGTAAGTGTTAATCAGACTCCTTCAATCACCATCGAAAAAACTGCAACATCGTCAACCTATAGTACCGTTGGCGAGGAAATTACCTTTACAATCGTAGTGGAAAATACGGGGAATTTAACCCTTTCAGACATCGATGTATCCGACCCGCTAACAGGGTTAAATACTACCATAAACAATCTCGCACCCGGAGAATCTCAAACGTACAATGTTTCCTATTCCATTACTCAGGCTGATTTAAACTCGGGAAGTATAATGAATACGGCCAGCGCTTCGGGCACTGATCCAAACAATGAAACAGTAACTGCATCGGATTCCGAAACCGTGACGGCCAACCAGCAGCCCGGATTAACAGTTACCAAAAATGCGTCACCTTCCTCTTACAGTGCTGTCGGAGACGTTATTACCTATACGATAATTGTTGAAAATACCGGGAACATTACCATTTCCGATATAACCATAGACGATCCGTTAACGGGATTGAATTCCGCCATTAACAGTCTCCAGCCCGGGGTGAAACAGACGTACACAGAAACCTATGAGATTAAACAATCTGATTTGAATTCGGGCAGTGTAACCAACACCGCAACTGCTTCGGGGACCGATCCCGATAACAACACGGTAAATGCCGGCGACACTGAAACTGTTACTGCCAGCCAGCAGTCAGATCTGATAGTAACAAAAAATGCCGGTTCATCAGCCTATAGTTCAGTAGGCGAAGAAATTACTTACACAATTGAAGTGGAAAATACAGGAAACGTTACCCTTGCCAATGTTTCGGTAACCGACCCGTTGACAGGAATGGCTGAACATATTGGCAGCCTCCCGCCAGGTGAAAAACAGACTTATGTTGAAATTTATACCATAACACTTGCCGATATGAATTCGGGGAGTGTTACCAACACAGCCACCGCCGAAGGGACCAATCCTGACAACGAAACGGTGAGTGCCGGTGATGTTGAAACTATCACTGCAAACCAGCAACCTGGTCTGGCTGTGACTAAAACTGCCACACCAAAAACCTACACTTCGGTTGGCGACGAAATCAGTTTCGATATTAAAGTGGAAAATACGGGAAATGTGTCAGTCAGCGAAATTTTAGTAAGCGATCCGCTAACTGGTCTGGCTTCGACAATAACCAGTTTGGCGCCGGGCGAAGAAGAAACATATACTGCAACCTATACCATTACCCAGGCCGATTTAAATTCGGGAAGTGTAACCAACACGGCAAGTGCTTCGGGAACCACACCCGACAATTCCACCGTTTCAGCTACCGATACGGAAACCGTAACTGCCGGTCAGCAGCCCGGGTTGACGGTTACCAAAACTGCCACACCAAAAAACTACACTTCGGTTGGCGATGA
>CAZXHP010000144.1:1700-8321 GCA_964639655.1 uncultured Mariniphaga sp. | reverse complement strand
GGTTGACGGTTACCAAAACTGCCACACCAAAAAACTACACTTCGGTTGGCGATGAGATCAGTTTCAGAATCGAAGTGGAAAATACGGGAAATGTGTCAATTCATACTGTTTCAGTAACCGATCCGCTAACCGGTCTGAATTCAACAATAACCAGTTTGGCGCCGGGTGAAGCAGAAACATATACTGAAACCTACACCATTATCCAGGCCGATTTAAATTGGGGAAGTGTAACCAACACGGCAAGAGCTTTGGGAACCACACCCGACAATTCCACCGTTTCAGCTGCCGATACGGAAACCGTAACTGCCGGTCAGCAGCCCGGGTTGACGGTTACCAAAACTGCCACACCAAAAAACTACACTTCGGTTGGCGATGAGATCAGTTTCAGAATCGAAGTGGAAAATACGGGAAATGTGTCAATTCATACTGTTTCAGTAACCGATCCGCTAACCGGTCTGAATTCAACAATAACCAGTTTGGTGCCGGGTGAAGGAGAAACATATACTGAAACCTACACCATTACCCAGGCCGATTTAAATTCGGGAAGTGTAACCAACACGGCAAGTGCTTCGGGAACCACACCCGACAATTCCACCGTTTCAGCTACCGATACGGAAACCGTAACTGCCGGTCAGCAGCCCGGGTTGACGGTTACCAAAACTGCCACGCCAAAAACCTACACTTCGGCTGGCGATGAAATCAGTTTCAGTATCGAGGTAAAAAACACGGGAAATGTGTCAGTTAGCGCTGTTTCAGTATCCGATCCGCTAACCGGTCTGAATTCGACGATAACCAGTTTGGCGCCGGGTGAAGAAGAAACATATACTGCAACCTACACCATTACCCAGGCCGATTTAAATTCGGGAAGCGTAACCAACACGGTTAGTGTTACGGGATTAGGACCTGACAGTACGCCGGTGAGTGCAGAATCTTCGGTAACTGTAAATGCACTGAAACCTCCGGCAGCAGCCAATGATGTGAGTTCAGATAATATTCCGGGAAGCGCCGTAACAGTTAATATTCTTGAAAATGATAAATTAGAAGACGGCTCACCCGCACTTCCCGACCTGGTTATTGTGGACATCGATCCGTTAACAGATGGAATCCAGACAGAATTAACGATTGAGGGTGAAGGAACCTGGACCTTTGATGAGGAAACCGGTATGGTGACGTTTATTCCGCTGCTAACTTTCTATTCAGATCCTGCACCGCTGGTTTACCGATTATCTGCAAAAGAAACTCCCGGGTTATTTGCCGAAGCAACCGTTTTTATTTATGTCGATCAGGAAACATTGGTTTCTACAGTCAGTTTGGTTAAAAGAGGAGAATACAATCCTTCCAACGGAACAATTCTGTACGCATTTGAGGTTATAAACACCGGCGAAATACCGCTTCGGGATATTGAAATCGATGATGAGCGAATTGGAATTACCGGCCTTGGAGTCGTGCCCGATACACTTGTTCCGGGGTCAACCGGAACCGCAACGGCAACGTATAAAATTTCCCAGGCCGACATCGATGCCGGAGGGGTAACCAATTCAGCAAAAGTAAGAAGTTTTAACAGCAGAGGTGAATCAGTGGAAGACGATTCAGGAACAGAGTTGGATAACGATGAACCCACGGTTACAGTATTTGAGCAAAATCCTTCGGTTTATATTGAAAAAGAGGCAGTACTTTCAACGGATGAAGTGGCTTTGGGCGACGTTGTCAATTTCAGTATAAGTGTTGAAAATACCGGAAATATCTCCTTGTTCAATGTTCTGGTCGAAGACCCTTTAACCGGTTTCGAACAGGAATCCGATCAACTGCTTCCGGGCGAATCGTTAAATTTTATGACGGAATATACCGTTCAAACGGCCGATGAAACCGAGGGAGAGTTCGTTAATGTGGCAATGGTATCTGCCGGCACACTGAGCGGTTCGCAGGTTGAAGCATCGTCAGCTGTTACGGTGCAGGTTGCACAATGTGAGCTGGTTATTCCCACAGGGTTTTCGCCAAATGGCGACGGTATTCAGGATACATGGCGGATTAAATGCCTGGAAAACTACCCCGATGCCCGGGTTGAAATTTATAACCGCTGGGGAAATCTGGTATTTGAAAAAGATAATTTCGGGAATTCAGACATTCACGGTGCGGCTGATGAATGGTGGGACGGTTACTCGTCGCAAAAGTGGTCGTTTGGAAACGATAAACTGCCTGCCGGCACCTATTTTTATATCCTCGATTTGAAAGATGGCAGCGAACCGTTAAAAGGGTACTTATTCCTGAACCGTTAACAACAGAATGCGATGAAAATGAAAAACAACAGGAAATATTTGAACATTAGTTTTGGTGCATTGATTCTTTTGTTGCTGCTGACATTAAGAACTGAAGCACAACAGGATCCCATGTTTACGCAATATAATTTTAATATTCAGACTTTTAATCCGGCCTATGTCGGAACCTGGGAAAATGCAGGATTCTTGATTCTGGGACGCCACCAGTGGATAGGTATGTCGGGCGCACCTACAACATATACCCTCTCGTTTCAAACCCCGGTAAAATTTCAGAATTTTGCCTTGGGAATGAATGTGATTGCCGACAAGGTTGGAATGGAAAAACGCCTGGGCGCAAATTTCGATTATTCCTACCGGTTAAGAATGACTAATAATACAAATCTTCGTTTGGGCATAAAAGGAGGAGTTACCACTTACACCAATAACCTGAGCGAATACACCGGTTATCCCGGCGACCCTGCCGATCCGATGTTTATGACGGATATTGAAACGAAATTTATGCCCAATTTTGGCATCGGCGCTTTTCTTTCCAACGAAATTTATTACGTCGGAATTTCATCCCCAAAAATTTTAAAAACCAAATTCAAAAACAATCACAGCAACTTCTCCACAACAGCCGAATTGCGGCATTTTTTCCTGATTGGCGGGTATGTTTTTGAAGTGTCGGACTACCTCAGGTTTAAGCCAACTTTTTTGGCCCGAACGGTTTGGGGAACGTCAACCGTTTTCGATGTTACAGCCAATTTTTTACTGGGCGAAAAGGTTTGGCTGGGCGCCAATTACCGCACCGGCGATTCTTTTGGTTTTGTCGGTCAGTGGATTTTCGAAAACCTGAGATTAGGATACGGTTTCGATTATACAACCACGCCGCTGCAATCGTTTCACCACGCCACCCACGAAGTAATGGTTTCGTATGAATTGCCGGCACGCCGCAGATACAGTTCACCCAGAATGTTTTAGTCCGGAAATGAAAGGATTTCAGAATATGATGAGAATTTTTACATTTACATTTCTTGTTTTTATTGGATTCCCGAATATGGTAAAAGGTCAGTCATCCGGATTTTTCGATGATATCGATTTCCGGATTACACCTCTGCCTTCAATAAACTCTGTTGAAAGTGATATTTCGCCATTTATTGTTGATGGTGAATTGTTTTTTTCTTCCGTAAGGGAAGAATTTTTCAGAGATGAAAAGCGGCAGGAACAAAATGCCCTGTTTTACGATATTTATCGTGCAGAAATCGATGAAAACGGGAATCCGGTAACCGCACGCGAACTGGTATCCGGATTTGGAAACATGTTCAATGAAGGACCTGCTGCATGGTGTAAAACAACCGGAGAACTGTTCGTTACCATGAACAACACGCCTGAAGGCTCTCGCCGGTCGGGAAACCGGCAAATTAGGTTGCGCCTGGTAATTATGAAACAAATTGCAGGAAAGTGGGAGGTTACAATGGAATTTCCGTTCAACAATCCCGATTTTCATTTTGCCCATCCGGCTATTAGCGTAACCGGCGATACGCTGGTTTTTTCCAGTGATATGAAGGGGGGATTTGGAAATTCCGATTTGTACATGTCCGTTCGGGTAGAAGGGCGGTGGACTGAACCCGTTAACCTGGGGGAAAAAATCAATACGCAGGGGAATGAAATGTTTCCGGCTTTTGGCCCCGGCGGAATGTTGCTGTTCTCTTCCGACGGGCAGGAACCCAACATCGGGCAACTGGACATTTATTATACTGCATTTCCAGGTGAGATTAATCCGAAAAATTTGGGCGAAAAGGTTAATTCTGCTTTCGACGATTTCGGCCTGACTATTCATCCCTCAGGCAAATTCGGTTATTTTTCGTCGAACAGGTACAACTGGAGAAAAGACGATATTTACCGTGTGGAATTTTTTCCGCTTATGGAAAATATCAGGGGAAAAATTATTGCCATTCACAACAACGAACCTGTTCAGGATGCCCGGGTTGTATTGGAAGACTGCGAGGGGAACCGGATACGAACGGTAGTTTCCGGATATTTTGGCAATTTCGAATTTTCAGTTCCCAAAGGAAAATGCTACCGGGTTTACGCCGATAAAGAGGGATTCGCATCGGAGAAAGTAACTTTTTCGGACAATCAGTTTATAGAATTGCCTTTGAAACAAATTATTAATTACCAAATTGTTGTAAAAGATTTCGAAAGTGACAATGCTGTCGGCGAGGCTGAAATAACCTGTGATGAATCGAAATGGATTTCAGACAATTCGGGTATTGTCGGTATTCAGTTCGATAGTCTGCACAATTGTTCGGTTACAGTGCGTAAAGAAGGATATTTCGACCACAAATTCGAACTTAATCCGGAACGGTTTGTGCCGGGAACCGAAATAACGGACACCGTCAGGCTGTATAAAAAAGAGGCCGGTAAAATATTTTTAATGAAATCGATTGATTTTTATATCGATATGTGGAGAATAATGCCTAAATCGGAACCTGAATTAAACCAGTTGGTAAACCTTCTGGAAGATAATCCCGGCTTAAGGATTGAAATCAGCGCCCACACCGACAGCAGGTTGGAAGACCGGTACAATATGTGGCTCAGCCGGAAGCGCGCCGATTCGGTTTTGGAATACCTGGTTCAAAAAGGGATTGCCAAAGAGCGCATAAAAGCAACAGGTTATGGCGAAACCCGTTTGCTGAATCGTTGTGCCAACGGCGTTATTTGTTCTGAAGAGGAGCACCTGGTAAACCGGCGGACGGAATTTGTAATTCTGGAATTTTAAGAAATAATTTTGGCATTTAAAAAATTCGGATATGCACGAAGCATTTACATTAACCACGCCGGCTTTGCTGTTTTCAGCAGTTTCGCTGATTTTACTGGCTTACACCAACCGTTTTATCGCCTACACTTCGGTAGTACGCAACCTGTATAAACAGTACAAAGAAAATCCGACAAGCATTTTAAAAGGGCAAATTTTCAATCTCCGCAGGCGGCTTTACCTTATCCGAACAATGCAAATTTTAGGAGTGACCAGTCTTTTTCTTTGTGTGATTACAATGTTTCTGATTTTTGTGGGTTCACAGTTAATTGCAGCCTATATTTTTGGTGTGGCACTGTTGATGCTTTGTGCCTCTCTCGGCATTTCGATCCGGGAAATACAAATTTCGGTAAAAGCACTGGAATTGCATTTGAGTAACATGGAAGATTAAAGTTGCCCCTACTTTTTACCGGTGTTTTACGTCGTTTTCCGGTACCGCCAAATGGCCAGACTCAGAAAAATTACGCCCAGAACAGTTAGGGAAAAGAATTCTTCCAGCAAATCGACAAAGCCGGAACCTTTTAAAAGCACCATACGCATAATTTTCATAAAATAGAAAATAGGATTGATGCGATCGGTCATCTGTGCCCAATGCGGCATACTTTCCACCGGCGTGAAAATTCCACCCATCAGAATAAAAATCATCATAAAAAAGAAACTGACAAACATCACCTGCTGCTGGGTGTCGGTTATGGTGGAGATAAAAAGTCCAATACCCAGGACACTGATGAGGTAAACGCCTGCCAGTCCGAATAAAAGCCAGAGGCTGCCCACAATGGGCAAGTCGAAAACCAGCCAGGCAATAAATAATCCGAAGGCGAGGTCGAACAGGGCAATAATCCAGAACGGCACCAGTTTGCCCGCAATAAACTGGTATTTTTTTACCGGCGTTACGTTGAGCTGTTCAATGGTTCCGATTTCCTTTTCACGCACCAGGTTCATCCCCGACATAAACATTCCGATGATGGTGACCAGAATGGCCAGAATGCCGGGCGCCATGTACCATTTGTAATCGAGCTCGCTGTTGTACCAGTAACTTTCGGCAATTTTCACCTGTGCCGGCGGTGTAAATTCCGGGATGCCTTTCCATTCGGCCACCAGGTTTTGGTTGAACGCGGCAATAATGCGCGAAGACCAGGCAGAAATAAGTTGTGCCGAATTGCCGTCGATGGCATTTACCAGAAGCTGCAACTGCGCCTTGTCGTTTCTGACCAGGTTCCGTTCGAAATTAACCGGAATAACCAGTACAACATCAGCTTTGTCTTTCAGTAGCATATTTTCACCAATGGTTTCATCCTGCACCATTTCTGTGATGTGATAAAACGGAATACCGTCAAATTTGGCCACCAGCTCCCGCGATGCCGAGGAAAGGTCTTTGTCAACCACCACCATGTCAATTTGTTTCATTTCGAAGGTAGCGGCAAAAACCAAAATCAGCATTTGCAGCAGCGGCACCCCAAAAATCATGGGCAGCATCGTGCGGTTCCTGAATATTTGCCGGAATTCTTTTTGTAATATGTAGAGAATGGTTTTCATGTATCAATAGTT
>CAZXHP010000144.1:0-1600 GCA_964639655.1 uncultured Mariniphaga sp. | reverse complement strand
ATCAGCACAATCACAAAGGCGTTGATGATGGAAAGAATGAGGTAGGGCAGTACTTTTCCCACAATTATTTGCGACGGTCGCAGTGGCGAAACCAGCAGAATTTCCATCGTGCCGAATTCCTTTTCGCGGGTGATGGAAACGGAAGTCATCATGGCGGAAATAAGCATGAGAATGAGCGCCATGGTTCCCGGTACAAACAGGTAAGCGCTTTTCATCTCTTCGTTGAAATACATGCGTACTTCAGATTTGATTTGCAGCGGCATTTCCAAATTGGGATGCAGTTTGCGGATGTAATCGTTGATAATTCCAGTAGTGTAAGAAGTAACCAGCCGTGCCATGTTGGGATCGGACGCGTCGGCAATGAGCTGAACATTTGCTTCGCCTTCGCGCGTGAGTTTTTCCCCGAAGTTGTTTTCAAAAACCACCACCTGTTTTACTTTTCCTTTTTTGAAAATTTTTTCAACTCCTGAAGTGTTTTCCAGGTTAGCATCCAGAATAAAATACCCCGACGACAGCAGTTTGTTAATAATTTCGTGCGTGGTTACATCTTTCGACTGGTCGTAAACCGCAATGTGAACGTCTTTTATTTCGCTTTTTATTACCGTACCGAAAATTAGCAACTGAGCGATGGGAATTCCGAAAAGGATCAACATTGTCCGCGGGTCGCGAAAAATGTGGTAGAATTCTTTTTTTATGAATGATTTCAGTTGTTTCATATTTGTTGAAGATAGCTGGAAGACGGAAGTCCGAAGCCCGAAGTTCAACGACTGAAGTTGAGTCGCCAGGTTACAGAAATCCATTTTCCATTTTTAAAATTGTTCTATATTTTTTCCCGTTTGTTCATTTTTTCTCTTTTTCCCCTCCTTTGGAGGGGTTAGGGGAGGCTTTTTTATCTCGCTATTTGTATAAATACTTCATCCATATTTTTTGCATTGTACTTTTCCTTCAGTTTTGCCGGACTGTCGAGCGCTTCTATTTTTCCGGCATCCATTATGGAAACGCGGTCGCAGTATTCGGCTTCGTCCATGTAGTGCGTGGTTACAAACACTGTGATTCCGTTGCCGGCTGCCTCGTATATCATGTCCCAGAAACGGCGGCGGGTAATCGGGTCAACTCCGCCGGTGGGTTCGTCGAGGAACACAATTTTAGGTTCGTGAAAAATGGCCACGGAAAAGGCCAGCTTTTGTTTCCAGCCCAGCGGAAGACTGGCAATTAGTTTGTTTCTGGCATTTTCAAGTTCCAGTTTTTTCAGCAGTACGGCCATTTTTGCTTTTCGTTTTTTTGGTGAAATCCCGTAAATTCCGGCATAAAGCTGAATGTTTTCTGCTACCGTTAAATCTTCGTACAACGAAAATTTCTGGCTCATGTACCCGATATTTTTTTTAATTTTTTCTGTTTCGCGGTAAATGTCGAATCCGGCTACATTCACTTCGCCGGAAGTAGGAGCGGAGAGACCGCACAAGATGCGCAGCGCTGTGGTTTTTCCGGCTCCGTTTGCACCCAGAAATCCAAAAATTTCGCCCCGGTAAACATCGAATGTCAGGTTATCGTTTGCCGTAAACGAACCGAACTTTTTCACGAGGTTTTTTACGGTGATGAT
>CAZXHP010000143.1:0-10223 GCA_964639655.1 uncultured Mariniphaga sp. | reverse complement strand
AAGGAAATTATTCGCAAAATGAATTGATTTCCACCAGTCCGTTCAGTGTAAGTAAAGGCTCAACAATCTGAATATGTTTGGAGAGCGGCGCAATTACCTGGCTTAAACCTCCGGTAGCAACCACCGAAATTTTATTGCCCAGTTCATGCTGTGTGCGCTCAATCATGGAATCGACCAACCCGGTAAAACCATATACAATACCCGATTGAATGGCATGGACAGTGTTCTCTCCCATCACCGAAGGAGGTGCTACCAGATGAACATGAGGAAGTTGTGCTGTTTCTCCCGCCAGGGCAGTCACTGCTGTTTCCAGTCCGGGGGCAATAGCCACGCCTTTAATTTCAGCATTTTCGCCAATGGTAGTAAAAGTAAGTGCGGTGCCAAAATCAATCACCATGGTCAGCTTCCCGTATTTTTGAAAGGCAGCCACCGAGTTGGCCACCAGGTCGGCTCCAATTTCGTACGGATTTAAGATTTGCACCGGAAGTTTCGGATAAATTTCCGGTGCTACCACAGTAATTTTTGTACCATCGAACAAACCCGGAAGCATTTCGGTAAACGGGCGAACCAGGGATGGTACCACACTGCTGAGGATAATACTGTTCACATCGGTGCGGGAAACTTTACCGGCCGAGAGTAACGAACGAAAAATAACCTCGTACTCATCCGCAGTTTTCTTATGGTCGGTTTGAATCCGCCAGTGGTTTTTCCAGGTTCCGTTATCGTTTATCCCAAAAACGATGTTGGTGTTTCCGATGTCAATTGCTAATAGCATTACTAAAGTTTTTTTATTGTCTTGATACCTGCTGTTAAAAGTCTCAGAATCTAATCGTCAAAACAAACTTAACTGATTATCCTTTTCTTCCGGTTTTTTCCGCGGTTTATTTTTTATTTGCTGAAGAAGTTCCTCCTGAATCGACTGGATAAAAGAACTTTTCGGCAGGTTAAATTTTCGTCCGCGCAGTATTCGGGTTCGGGCCCGGGTGAGGTACAACAATTTTTTGGCACGGGTCATTCCCACATAAAGCAGCCGTTTTTCTTCTTCCACATCTGCATCACTTTTGTAGAGATTATAGGGCAGTAACCCGTTTTCACACCCCGGAATAAAAACACATTCAAACTCCAGCCCTTTTGAAGCATGTAATGTCATCACTGCAACTGCTTCCAGTTTTTTGTCGTGCGTATCGGTTCCGGAACCCAGTTTCAGCAACTGCACCAGCTCTTCTGCCGATTTCGTTTTTCCTGCCAGTCGAATAAACCGGTTCCACTCTCCGGCATTAAAAGCCTCCGCTTCAAAATATTTTTTCTTTAGAAAACTCAAAAACGGGATTAACTCCGATTTTTCCATTTCGCTGCGCACCAGCTCAAAATCGGGTTGCGATACCTGTCGATTTCTGAGTTGAAAAACAGGAGCCGCACGTTCCCGTGATTCGAATAAAAACGCGTTGAGCAGATCGCCAAATGCACGAAAAGGTTCCTGCCGGAAAAATGGCGCCGTACCTACTTCCTGGCAAGGAACATGATGATCGCGTAAAGCTTTGGTAATCGCCCCAAACTGGTTGCGGGTTCTGCAGAGTATCGCAAAATCGGACAAACTGGTGATGGTTTCTGCTTTTTCACCCGATGTGACGGCACTGTCGATTGAAAAAAAGCTAACTCCTCCTACCAGTTCCACAATCTGCCGGGCAATAAATTCAGCTTCGGCAGCACCTGTTGGTTGTTCCGAGATGGAAACTTTCACCCCTTCGTTTAATCCCTCCAGAAAACCCGATTGTTGATTAATCACGTTGGACGAAGCCGATAAAATGGTTTGAGAACAGCGGTACGAGCGGGTGAGCCGGAAAACCTTTGCACCGCGATAGTCGTCGGTAAACCGTTTAATGTAACTTACGTTTGCTCCGCGAAAACCATAAATCGACTGGTTGGCATCGCCCACCACACAAAGGTTTGCGTCAGGTTCAGGCGCCAGCAACCGAAGCAGTTTATACTGGGTATCGTTGGTATCCTGGTATTCATCCACAAAAATATACCGAAATTTTTTTCTGAGTTTTTTTGCTTCTTCTTCATTTTGAGTTAAAAACTCTACCGGCTTTTCAATTAAATCGTCGAGATCGAATGCATTCAGTTTTTGCAGCTGGTTTTCGTAATCAGTAAAAACCTGTGTAATTTGCCGGCTTCCCTTTTTAATTTCCGAAATTTCGCCAGAAATCTTTTTGGCTTCATTTTTACTGACTGACAGCATCTGCCGGATAATTTCACGCTTCAGTTCCTCATCGACCAGAATAAATTGTTTTTCGCGTTCAAATGCGGCATGGAATTCTTTTAAAACGGAAAGGCCAAATGAGTGAAACGTTGAAATTGTAACTTCGCCTGCTTTCGTTTTATTTTTTAACAGAATCTCCAGCCGTTCCCTGAGTTCACCGGCTGCTTTATTGGTAAAAGTTACAGCCAGAATTTCGCGGGGTTCGGCCAGGTGATTGCCCACAAGCCAGGCAATTTTCCCGGTAAGCGTTTTGGTCTTCCCGGTTCCCGGTCCGGCAATAATCAGCGATGGACCTTCAGTATGTTGTACGGCTTCAAATTGCTCCGGATTTAACCCGTCAAAGGTTGAATTTCCGGTATTTCGGGTACGGTATTCCTCTGCTTTTTCAGCCGCCAGGTTTTCAATTTGTTCTTTTCGGTGTAACAGTTTTTGAATACCTTTCAAATCGAATTGAATCAGTTCACGCTTTTGGGGAGGCGTCGGTTTTCCGAGTTGAAACAGGGAGTTTGAAACTTCGAAACTTTTTACTTCGCCAGGTTTAAACACGCTGATAATGCCGTACTCGCCATCGTACCCCTCCTGAATGTAAATTTCGCGGTTGCGCATCCTGCGTATCGCCTCTGCAAGTGCCGGACCAGCTTTTGCCTTAATTGTTTCCGGCGGAATTTCAAGCAAAATATCCAGTTCCTTGCCCAGTTTTTGCAACGTTTGCAGGTAACCGGCTTCCACCTTTTTTGAACCTGCTCCCACACCCGCAATTTCTGCCAGCATCTCCTTTAACGGAATAATTGACCGGAAAGGCAACCGGTTGGGACGTTCCTCAATATTTTCCCGGTCAGACAACTGGATAACACGGTTCATTACACCCACTGTAACCGGTTTACTGCACACCGGGCAAACCGATTTATTGCGCAGCGTTTCCGCCGGATTCCAGCAGATGTTACACTTTCGGTGACCGTCGTAATGGTATTTCCCTTCCTGCGGAAACATGTCGATGGTTCCCCGGAACTTCTCCGGATCTCCGGTGCGCAAAGCATCGGTCAGCGCGTCATAACTGAGTTCGGTATTAAATACGTTCGCGTTACGGCCCAATCGTTCGGGCGAGTGCGCATCGGAATTGGAAACCAGCGTAACACGATCGAGAAACGAACAGAGCCAGTTCATGGGCGGGTCGGTCGAAAGTCCGGTTTCAATGGTGTGAATGTGCGGTGATAAATCGGCAAAACACTCTTCCGGCGAGTCGAACCCTGATTTTGAACCCAGCATAGAAAACCAGGGTGTCCAGATGTGTGCCGGAATAAAATAGTTGCCGGAATTGCAGTCGAGCACAATTTCGAGCAGGTCGCGCGAGTCGAGTCCCAGAATCGGTCGTCCGTCGGAAGTAAGGTTTCCGCCCAAATCCAGCAGACGTTGGTTAATTTTTTCCGCCTCTTCAAATCCCGAAACCAGCACCACATTGTGCACTTTTCGAACTTTCCCGCCACGTTTGTAAATATTGCTGATTTCGGCAGTCAGTAAAAACCTTGTTTCGTTGTTCCCAAACGGCGAATCCAGTTGGTATTCTTTTTTCAACTTTAAAAACCCGTTTCCGTCGGATTCGGTTTTTTCTTTCAGTTCGGCCAGCCAGCCTGGATGCGTAAAATCGCCGGTTCCCACAACCTTTATTCCTTTTAAACCAGCAAAATAGTCCAGGTATTCGGGCGTGAGTGTTTTACTGGTTGCCCGCGAAAAATGGGAATGAATATGAATGTCGGCAATGTATTTCATTTTCCTGTTATAAATCCAAAAAGATAAAAGAATTCGGTTTATTAAGCGAAAAAAAAGAGTTTTTTTTTGAAACTGGTTCTTCTCTTTCTAAAAATTCTGAAAAGAAAACCAAAAATGCAGGGGGTGATTTTTTCAGGATTTAAAAACTGTAAAATTTGTTACCTTGCGCCCGGAAAAAAGATTAATCAAAAAAAATTATGGCAAGCAAACGGGATTTAAAAAAAGATATTGACATGCTGATGTCGATGGTGTTAAACGACTGTTTTTATATTCTGGAATACAACAAAAAAGTTGATGCGCAGGCAGTCATGAAAATTGCAGAAAGTATTGTTGTGCAACACGGGGAGTTTCGGAAAAGAGTGAACCACCCCGACGGGAAAGATAATCCGAAGCTGGTAAAAAAATATTACAACGACCTGGCTGCCGATGTGCTGGCCGCAGCAGATGAAGCATTTGAAGCGCTTTCGGAAGAAGTGAAAAAAGTCGTTTAACTATTTTTTACGCTAAAAATAAGTAAAGGGTGGTTTTTATCAGGAAAAATATCAGGTTACTGTTTGTTTTGTTTGTGCCTGTTTATTTTTTTGTGGCACACAGTTCGCTTCAAAACAGGCATACACATATCAGTGCCAATGGAATTGTAATCACCCATTCCCACCCGGTAAACCACAACGACAATGATCCCTTAAACGCACACGACCATTCCGATTCAGAGATTTGTTTTTATCACCTCGTTTATTTCGATTATTTTTCGTCATCACCGAAATTAGAGATTATTGCGCCGGTCGTTCGGCAACAGGTTAACTTTTTTACAGTTAATGAAAGCAGGCTGCAACAATTTCCGGTAGCGCACCATCTCACCCGAGGTCCACCTGTAATATAAACCTTTTACTTTTCAGGCAAATTCGAAATTTATTCACCTGCCGGAAAAAATCATTATTTATTGGGATTTCACAAGAACTTTATCCCGTCTATTTTTGCTACCGATTTGTAGTTCAATTAACCGATTAAAGATGGGACAATCCCGTCAGCCGCTAATTTTTTATATATGAGGTTTCTGTCCGTATTTTGTTTAATACTTTTTATTATCAGTCCGTCCCTTTCGGGATTTACAAACGAACCCGAAAAACGCCCGCATACCGACGCCATGCTTTTTGGCGATGTAAAATCGGAAGGTGAGCACATTCCATTCGCTTCGGTAGTTATTCGGGGAACCACCATTGGCACCGCAGCAGATGCTACCGGCCATTTTAAACTTACCCATCTGCCGGTTGGAAAACAAACCGTTTTGGTTTCGGCAGTGGGGTACAAACCGTATGCTGCCGATGTGGAACTAAAGCCCAACAGCAGCGTTATTCTTCTGGCCGAACTAAAACCCGATAACATCGGGATTGAACAGGTTATTATTTCTGCCGACAGGAACGCCAAAAGCCGTAGCAAAACGCCGGTACTAGTAAACAGTATCAGTCCGAAACTTTTTCAGCGCACACAAAGTGTTACATTAAGCGAGGGGCTGAACTTTTCCCCCGGACTTCGAATGGAAAACAATTGTCAGAACTGCGGGTTTTCGCAGGTAAGAATGAACGGTCTGGAAGGACCGTACACCCAGATTCTGATCAACTCGCGCCCGGTATTCAGTGGTTTGGCAGGTGTTTACGGACTCGAACTTATTCCGGCCAATATGATTGAACGGGTGGAAGTTATTCGCGGAGGAGGTTCGGCGATGTATGGAAGCAACGCCATTGCCGGAACCGTGAATCTCATTACAAAAGACCCCATTTCCAACACGTTTTCCATTTCTGCCAACTATGGTTCGGCAGGGCTGGCCGGCGAAAGCAACGCGGTTGGTGATTTTAACCTGAACCTGAACGGATCGTTTGTTACGGATGATTACCGCACCGGGTTATCCATTTTCGGATTTTACAGAAACAGGAATGCTTTCGACGCCAACAACGACGGTTTTTCAGAGCTGGCCTCCATCGACAACAGCACGCTGGGCGCCAGATTCTTTCAGCGGGTGGCCAGTCGGGGAAAACTGACTTTCGATTATTTTAATATTAACGAGTTCAGAAGAGGTGGTAATAAGTTCGATCTCCCCCTGCACGAGGCCGACATCGCAGAAAGTGTTGATCATTCCATCCATTCGGGAGCAGCAACTTTCGATTTATTGCTGCGCGAGGCCGACAAATTTTCCGCTTTCTTTTCGGCACAGCAGGTTAACCGGGACTCCTACTACGGAGCGAACCAGGATCTTTCTGCTTACGGATTAACTACAGATTTCACTTTCGCTTCCGGAGTTCAGTATTTAAGACAACTCGACCATCTGTTTTTTGCCCCGGCTGCAATTACCAGTGGTTTGGAAATTAACGGCAGCTGGCTTGAGGATGAAAAGCTGGGCTATTACGACCCTGATGAAAATATCCACCGGGGAAATACCACAGTGGCAAATCAGCAACTTTCCACACGGGCAGCCTTTTTCCAATCGGAATGGAACCGTGATAAATGGGTAATTACAACCGGAATCCGTTACGATAATTACCATGTAACCGATAAAAACGGAGAAAGCAAAAAAGTTACCGGAAATGTTTTTAGTCCGCGCCTGAGTTTTCTCTATAACCTGGACCGCCACCTGCAAGCCAGAATTGGTTTTGCCAAAGGATTCAGGGCGCCCCAGATTTTCGATGAAGATTTGCACATTGAAACATCGGGCTCGCGGCAGGTTTTGCACCGCAATGATCCGGATCTGAAACAGGAAACGTCGAACAGTTTTTCCGTATCGTTAAATTATACCTATGAATCGGGGAAATGGCAGTACCAGTTTTTGGCTGAAGGATTTTATACCGGCCTGAACAATCCCTTTGCCAACGCGTATGGCACACCCGATGAAAACGGAGTAGTTGTTTACACGCGCACCAACGCAGAAAAAGGCGCAATAGTACAGGGCATTAATCTGGAGTTTAACGCATCTCCGTCCAACAGGTGGCAGGTGCAATCGGGATTCACCCTCCAGAAAAGTGCGTTTGAAGAACCACAGGAGTTTAACGAGGTCCGGTTTTTCCGATCGCCCGACAGCTACGGTTATGCCAGTTTAAATTTCCAACCCTCGCCGCGGTTCAACGTTTCGGCAACCGGAAACTATACCGGGCCCATGCTTGTTCCGTATTTTGGACCACAACTCGAAAATCGGGAAGCAGGCGAACTGCGCAAATCACAGTCGTTTTTCGATACCGGGCTAAAATTTTCCTATTCCGTACGAATTTCCGACACGGTTAAAATGGAATGGAATGCCGGCATAAAAAACATTTTCAACTCCTATCAAAACGATTTCGACTCAGGCATCGATCGTGACCCGGCTTACATTTACGGACCAACATCGCCCCGGACGATTTATTTTGGAATCAGGCTGGGCAGCTTGTTGTAGATTGGAAATCAACAAAACAAAAAACAGGTTGCACAACTTTTGGGCAGCCTTTTTTATTTGCGGCGCACAAAAGATTATTAATTTTGTCTCGTTCAATAATTAAGATAAATTTTTTTACCATGGATGAACTGGAGTTCCAAAAGAAAATAAAAGCCAAAGAACGCAGGAATAATATTATTGTAATTGCACTGGCGGTAATTCTAGTGGCAGTCGGGGTTTTATATTTCCTTCAAAACCGGGAACATCGCAGCATTGTAGTAGAATTGAATGCTGAAAAAGATTCTATTCAAATTGAACTGAACAACCTGGTTGTTAGCTATGATTCGTTACAAACCGAAAACGACACCATTAACGAACAACTGTTTGTTGCTCAGGCCAAGGTAAAGGATTTGCTTTTGGAAATCGAACAAACCAAAAGAGTGAGTCTGGAAAAAATCAATTCTTACCAGAAACAGGTTACCACCCTGCGCAGCATTATGCGCGATTTTGTGGTGCAGATAGACTCACTCAATCGCCGGAACCAGGAACTGCTGGCTGAAAACCTGGAAGTAAAGGAGCAATTTAAACGCTCAGAAACAGAAAAACAACAACTTAGTGCAGAAAGAGACCGGCTTGAACAAAACCTTCAACGGGCAGCCGTACTGCAGGTTCGTGAGTTGATGGCCGAAGCGCTGAACTCCCGAAATAAAGAAACCCGTTTTGCCGGCCGGGCAGAGCGCATTAGAATCTATTTCATTATCAACGAGAATATTACGGCCCGAAGAGGCACTAAAAGTATTTATGTGCGAATTATGCGGCCCGACCAGTTGCTGATGAGCAAATCGGCCGACAATCTTTTTCGGTTTGAAGATTTGAGGATTCAATACTCAGCCATGCGCGAAGTGGTTTACGAAGGACACGATTTGCCGGTGGCCATTTTCTGGGACAATACCAACGAACCCGAATTGATGTCGGGAACTTACACCATTGACCTTTTTGCCGACGGGCACAATATTGGAACCACAACGCTTGAGTTGAGATAAAATCCAAACCATAAAAAAGGCCTTTCAATTACGTTGAAAGGTCTTTTTTGCTTGTAATTGTATGTTAATATCGTTTAGTTCGTCAACCCAGACTTCGACTACGCTCAGTCTGACACTCACCCTGAGCGTAGTCGAAGGGTGTTCCCAGTGCTACAACTTATATTCTCAACATTGAAGAATATATGCCTTTATGCATGCATAAAAATGGGTTCGGTAACCTGCGAAAGTTCCGTCAGTTTCGCGGTTTCCTGAGCAGTAATTTCGCCAAAATCATTCATAAATTCCAGCGCTTTTAAAAACAGGGTATTTTTTCCCGGAGGAACCGCTGCAGTAATGTTTTTCGACAAGGTATATTTTAACGCCATTTTCATAATTTCCTCATCCAGAATGGGCCTGTACCACACATTTTTGTAAAATTTCTGTTCGCCATCTTTCAGGCGGGTCAATGCCATGGCTTTGAGCGCCAATATTCCCATGCCGCGCTTTTCGGCTTCGGCATAAACCTGCGGGCCAAAATTCCCTGCATTCCAGCAGGCAAAATTTATGGGAAATAAAATGGAATCAAAATCGAAATTTTCCATCGCCAGCAGAGCGGCATCAACCGAGTGCGCTGAAAATCCCAAATGTTTTACCTTTCCCTCTTCTTTTGCTTTCACAAAAACTTCCATAGCCCCGCCCGGAGCAAAAACCTTTTCAACATCGTCCACCGAACTTAATGCATGCAGCTGGTACAGGTCGAAATGGTCGGTTTGCATTAACCTGAGCGAGTTTTCCAGTTCCTGCTGTGCACCTTCGGCATCGCGTTTGCCGGTTTTGCAGGCCAGGAAACAATCCTTCCGATAGGATTTCAGTGCCGGCCCCAGGCGTTCTTCCGCATTTCCGTACGACGGTGCAACATCGTAATAATTAACGCCCAATTCATAGGCTTTAGCTACCAGTTCGTTGGCAAAATCCTGCGGGTTGTCGTTGAGCATTATTCCGCCAAAACCAATAATGGAAAGCTTCTCTCCTGTTTTTCCCAACTCCCGCTTCGGGATGGAATAGCCGGGCGAAAAATTGCTCCCAAAACTACGGATAGCCGGAATAGTGAGCGCCAGGGTTCCAATGGCACTGTTTCGGATAAATCTTCTTCTTTTCATACGCATTTTATTTTAATACTACTCATTTCCGTGATACTTGAATGATATTTTCATCTTTACACGGTAATACTGAATTTTCCCTTCGTGCAGGTGCATATCCATTTTACTAACTTCGGCAATACGCAAATCCTGCAACGATTCTGACACGCGGGCAATGGCATTTTGGGCTGCTTTTTCCCACGACTCGGGACTGCTTCCCACTACTTCGATAATTTTATAAACACTGTCGGGCATAATAAATAGTTTTAAGTTAAAAAAATTTCTGTTGCCCTCTTTTACGATACTTCACCCATTTTGTTTAAAACGGTAAAAAATTTCTGATTGTTTTTCAATCCCTAAAAATTGATGGTTGACTGAAACAATGAATCGGTTGAAAAATCCATTACATGTTTTACCACGCCGGTGTAATCCCGGACGCCTTGTTCTATTTTATTGGTCTTCAGGTAGGTATCATTTACTTTTGTGGCCGCATAATCGATTTTTTCATTACGCAACTCCAGCCAGTGCTCTTGTATTTTTCTGAGATCGACTTTAACTTTTTCATCCAGTTTTGCAATAATCTGAGGAAGTTCTTCCAGCCGGCTTCCCTGGTAAAGAAAATACCTTAGAATAGC
>CAZXHP010000142.1:0-10262 GCA_964639655.1 uncultured Mariniphaga sp. | reverse complement strand
GAAACCGAAAATGCCGAGGAACTGATTCTTTCCGATTCAAAAGAGGTGGCCGAACACAATACCATTGTAGATTTAATCCGCAACGACCTGAGTCTGGTGGCTGAAAATGTTCAGGTTGAAAAATTCAGATACCTCGAACGCATCCACACCAATACTAAAGATTTGTGGCAGGTGAGTTCCAAAATCACCGGACTTTTACCGGAAAACTACCCGTCGAAAATAGGTGACATTTTGTTTTCCATGCTGCCTGCGGGTTCTGTATCAGGAGCGCCCAAGAAAAAAACGATGGAAATCATTCAAAAAGCTGAAAATTACGATCGCGGTTTTTACACCGGCATTTTTGGCGTTTTCGATGGCAAAAACCTGGATAGTTGTGTGCTTATCCGTTTCATTGAAAATCAAAACGGGAAGCTTGTTTATAAAAGCGGCGGTGGCATTACTTTTATGAGCCGGGCCGAAACCGAATACGAAGAACTGCTGAAAAAAGTATATGTGCCAGTTGGTTGAAACCATAAAATGTAAAAACGGCGAGCTTCTTAATCTCCGCATCCACCAGGCCCGGTTTAACCTGACCCGAAGGGCTTTATTCCGGATGAAAGATGAAATCAGCCTCGAAAAAATCGTTAAAATTCCGGAGAATTGCCAAACAGGCCTTTTTCGTTGCCGGGTAGTTTATGGCGAAAAAATTGAAAAAATTGAATTCCTTCCTCACCGGTACCGAACAGTTAAAAGCCTGAAATTAGTAAGAGCAGATGACCTAGACTACCGCTTCAAATTCGCGAACCGCGAAAAACTGAGTGCCCTTTTTGAACAACGCGGAAACTGCGACGACATTCTTATCGTAAAAAACGGATTTATCACCGACAGTTTTATGGCCAACGTCGTTTTTTTCGATGGGAAAAAATGGCGGACGCCCGACACTCCGCTGCTACCAGGCACACAACGGGCAAGACTCATTCATGAAAAGAGAATATACGTTTACCCGGTTACGCCGGCCGATTTGCCCAAATACGAAAAAGCAGGATTAATTAACGCCATGCAGGATTTGGACGAAATGCCCAAAATCGACAGCTCAAACATTATCACTTTTTAACCTCAAACAAACAATTAAAAAACTATTTCCCGCCATTCGGGATAAAATTCCATAAAAAATATCCAATTTTCAACAAAAATTCCTTTGGGTTTCTGGCTACTTTTGATTGCAGATAGAAAAACGTATTCTAACAAAACGATTAAACAGGAAGTTATGGCAAAAATTTATTATGTCGGCGACTGGGCTGTATTGATGGGCCCCGTATTTGCTGAATCTCCGTTCAACTACGAATACAAAGGCATCGATATTTTTAACTACGGCGAGTGGCTGATGAATGCGTTTCAGTCGTCGAACGAGCACTATGTGAAATCGGTTCCCGCCTGGGATTTTTACAAAATGGGGCCCGGGGAATATGAAAAAGTCCTCGAAGAGTTCGATGTAGTGGTTTTCAGCGATATCGAAGCCAAAAACTTTCAGCTGGCGCCCAACTTCTTCGACCGGGAAAAAATGGGGAAAGGCGTATTAACCCTACCCGACCGGTGCCGGTTGACCAACGACTGGGTAAAAAGCGGTAAAAGCGTCATGTTCATGGGCGGCTGGCTTTCGTTTTCGGGCGAAATTGGCAAAGGCGGCTGGGGACGCACCAAACTAAAGGAAATCATTCCGGTTCAATGCCTTGAGGGCGACGACCTCGTGGAAAGCACCGAAGGCTTTTACCCGATTGCCGATCCTAAATGGCAAAACTTTTTTGGCGAAGTCAAACTAAACGAAATGCCTCCTATTTTGGGGTATAACCAAACCAAAGAACGCGAAGGTTTCGATACCATTCTGCGTATTAAAGAAACCGGCGATCCTCTGCTGGTTCACGGCAAAATTGAAAAAGGAAAAGTACTGGCTTACATGAGCGACCCGGCTCCGCACTGGGGCTGCAATATTGTTTACTGGGAATACTACAACACATTCTGGCTCAAATGCCTCGATTTAATTATCTGATTTTAATGACTAACTTACAAATCGAAATACCATGAACAAAACTTTAAAACTTCCACTGTTTGGGTTACTTCTTCTTTTCCTTTTATTCTCTTGCAAACCGCAAACAGAGGTCACACCCGAAACGGCTTTGGAGGCCTACCTCACCAATAATGACAACTCTTTTGCATGGGAATTATACAACAAGCAGGAACTGAACGGAGCGGTGCTCTACAACCTGCTGGTCACATCCCAGAAATGGCGGGAATACACCTGGCGCCACCAGGTTGCCGTTATTGTACCCAACGAAATAAAACACGACGGCGCACTGCTGTTTATTACCGGCGGCAGCAATAATAATGAAGTTCCTAACTGGAAAAAACCGGACGATGGTAACATTCAAATGATGCATTTAATTGCCGAAAAGAATAAAGCACTGGTGGCCGTGGTTTTTCAGGTACCAAACCAGCCTTTATTTGGCGATCTTACTGAGGATGAAATAATTTCTTTAACATTTCACAACTACCGTAACGACAAGGATTTTTCCTGGCCATTACTGTTCCCAATGGTAAAAAGTGCCATTCGTTCCATGGACGCTGTGCAGGCATTTTCGCAGGAAACGCTGAACCACAAAATCAACCGCTTCCTGGTGTCGGGAGCATCGAAACGCGGATGGACAACGTGGCTTACCGGCGCGAGTGATAAGCGGGTGGAAGCCATTGCCCCCATGGTTATCGATATGCTGAATATGCCCAAAAGTATCAGTTACCACGTCGAAGCCTGGGGCAATTACAGTATTCAAATCCAGGATTACGTGGAACTGGGCATTGCGCAGGATGTAAACACACCCGACGGTCAGGAACTGGTAACCATGATTGATCCTTATTCCTACCGCAAAAAACTTACTATGCCCAAGTTCATCTTTAACGGAACAAACGACGAATACTGGCCTGCCGACGCTATTAAACATTACATTTATGAAATGCCGGGAAAAAATTATCTGCATTATGTTCCAAACGCCGGGCATGGATTGGGCGATAAAAAGCAGGCCATACAGGCACTGAGCTCGTTTTTTGCCGAAACCCTGCAAAAAAAGGATTATCCGGAATGTTCGTGGAGCTTTGAAGAAAACGGCCGGGAAATAAAGGTAACAATCGATACTTCGGAAAAAGAACTGGCCGGTATTCTGTTATGGACCTGCGATTCGGACGATCGTGATTTCAGAGACAATGAATTCGCCAGTAAAACCATTGAAACGGAGCAGGCAGATCAAATTTCAATCCAGGTGAATTATCCCGACACCGGATTTCGGGCTTTTTACATCGATTTGCTGTACCCTGATCCAAACGGCGATATTTACTCGAAAAGTACCCGCATGTTTGTTACAGACACCGATGAGGTACTTTAAAACTTCTGCCGGTTTAACTTATTCATCAGCATGAATTTCATTTGCTTTTTTCTGATAAAATATCCGTAAATTGAATAAAACAAAAATGATAACCAATAATTAAAAACTATGAGAGAAAAACTGTTCAATTTAATCCTAATCTTTTCCTGCACCGTGGTTGCGCTGCTGCCATCGTGCAAAGAAGACGAAACCCGACCCACGTTCCCGCTTTCAGCCGAAATTTTTCACAGCGTGGATGGGAAACAGGTGGCGTTTACCGCACTTACCCACAGCGCAGTAAGCTGGAACTGGGATTTTGGCGACGGAAACACCAGTACCGAAAAAGATCCGGTACACGTTTACGACGAAGGCGGCTATTATATAGCTACCCTAACTGCCAGTGACGGTTCCGGAAGTTCGGTAACAAAAGAGGTGAAACTGGCCATCGAACTGACACCGTATGCACTGCTTACCGGCGATCATACCGTCGATGGCTACGACGGTAAAACATGGAAACTGACTTCAAGCCATACTTCGGCCGGAGACTACCTTGCCAATGCCGATGCAAACCTGAGCCTGGTGAGTGGCACACCAAGACCTCTCCCCGATGGCATTTTCAACACAGAGTTTGGCATGGGCGATGTGTACAAAGATGAATTCACATTTCATTACGACGGAAGTTATAGCCATGATGTAAAAGAAGACGGTGCTTCATTCAGTGGTATTGTTTACGAAATAGTAAATACCGGTGGAGCTGGCATTGTTAATGCAAACGGACAGGATTATGGTTTGTGTATTGCCAAATACACGCCTGAAACCGGAGCTACGTTTACTTTTACTGAAAATGAAAACTTCACGGTGTCATCTGTTTACGCTCCCCCCACCTATTCAATTACTTTCAACAATGTGATGACACTGGATTTTTCGGGTACAGAGTTTATCGGATTCAGGGATTTTCAGCGCAAAGTAATCGTAAAATCCATTACCGACTCGCGTATGCAACTGATTATGTTTATGGCAGCAGGATCAGACCCCGTGCAGATTATTGGCATAAACACCCATGCCCTGGTGCTCAGTTTCGACGCTGTTAATTAAAACCTGTTTAAATTTATTCAACATGAAAGTAAAAAAAGAACAAAAAAATACATCAGGGCAAATTTTCGCCTTTATCCTGTCTTTGGGAATATTTATCAACCTGTTTACAGTTGATACATTTGCCCAGGAGACAATAAGTGTAACAGGAACGGTTACTTCAGCTACTGACGGAACACCTCTCCCTGGATTGAGCATCATCGTTCAGGGAACTTCAAGAGGTACTGTTACCAATTCTGACGGAAATTACACCATTAACGCACCTGAAAATGCCACCCTGGTTTTTTCGTTTGTAGGTTTCAGAACCCAGGAAGTAGCGATTCAGGGCCGAAGTGTAATTGACGTTACCATGGAAGAAAGCGTTGAAGCTTTGGAAGAAGTGGTGGTAACCGCTCTGGGTATCAAACGTGAGGAAAAATCGTTGGGTTACTCGGTGGCAAAAGTGCAGGGACCCGAATTTACCCGCGTTGCCCAGGAAAACTTTCTCAACTCCATGTCGGGAAAAGTGGCGGGGGTAACCATCAATCAAACAGGAGGGCCCGGTTCTACTACCAGCATAATCATTCGCGGTGCAAAATCGTTGAGCAACGACAACCAGCCGTTGTACGTGGTTGACGGAGTGCCACTGACCAGCGGACTGAACAACGTGGGAGGCTTCGGGGCCGGCAACCCGGTGGATTACGGGAATTCCATTTCAGACCTTGATCCCGAAAATATTGAAAGTGTCTCGGTTCTGAAAGGTCCCAGCGCTGCAGCACTATATGGTTCCAGAGCAGGTAACGGTGTAATCATTATCACCACAAAAAAAGCAAGCGGCGAGGGCATGAAAATATCGGTAACAACCAACACCGACTTCGATATTCCTTCGCGTTTTCTGAATGTGCAAAAACAATTTGCCTCGGGTTACTTTTCCTACCGCCCTGAAGATGTTGGCGGAGGATACCTTCCTCCTGTTCTCGACCAAATGGGAATCGGACCCGAACTGGACAAGGGATACTGGGCTGTGCAATGGAATTCACCCCGCGATGCAAACGGAGTGCAGATTCCTACAGAGCTGGTATCCTATCCGAACAACGTAAAGAATTTTCTTAACGACTATGCGTACACCACTACCAACGGAGTATCTGTTTCCAATACTTCCAACACTGTAAACTATCGGCTGGGATACACCAATATGACGCATAAAGGCCTGATACCCAATTCAGACCTCAGCAGAAATAATTTATCGCTGTCGGCTTCTTCAAAAGTCAGGGAAAAACTTACCGTGAGTACCGATATTAACTTTGTAAACAGCTTTGCCCAAAACAGGCCTGCGGGTAACCGCGGAACAAATCCGTTGCAGTGGGCTTATTTTACACCTCCCTACATCGACTTAAATGAATTGCGTGATTACAACATCGGCCAGGGAAACACCATTAAAAAGGTTATAGAAGACAGTGAAAACCCGTGGATGCTGGCTTACGATGTAAACAACGGATTCAACCGTTACCAGTTGTTCGGCAATGTGATGGCCACATGGGAAATATCACCCAAATTAAGCCTTATGGGAAGAATGGCCCTGAACAAATCAGATGAAGTGCGCGAAACAAAAATCGGTCTGGGCTATTCTGATGAACCCAACAACGGGGCCTACGGTATATCAACCAGCAATAACCTGGAACGGAACATCGACGGGCTGTTTACATACAAAGACAATTCCGAAAATTTTTCCTGGAGTTTGTCGGTAGGAGGCAATACACGTTATGCCAAAGGTTCCCGCGTAAGCAACTCATCCAAGAACAATACAGGACTAACGGTTCCCAATCTTTTCACACTCAGCAACATTCCAACAACGAATTTAAACTACAGTTCTTACAGATTTGAACTGGGTGTGAACAGTTTTTACGGCATGGCCAACCTGGGTTGGAAAGAAACCATTTTTTTGGACATAACAGGCCGTAACGACTGGTCGAGTACATTGCCAAAAGCCAACCGTTCTTACTTCTACCCATCGGCTTCAGTAAGCATTTTGCTTAACGAACTGATCGACATGGGTGGTGCAGTTGATTTGCTTAAACTCCGTGGAGGTATGGCGCAAACCGGTAACGATACTTCGCCCTACCAACTGTTGCAAACCTACGGAAATTACGAGCAATGGGACGAAGCCATCCGCCTTTACAAACCCGGCTCGTTACTTAATGCCAACCTGAAACCCGAAATACAGGTTACACAGGAATATGGCATTGAAGCCAGACTTTGGAAAAACCGCGTGAGATTTGACGGAACCTGGTACACTCTGGATAACAAAGACATGATTTTCAATGTGTCCCTCCCCACATCTACGGGATTTAGCGGAACCATCATTAACGCCGGACTGGTGCAAAGCGAAGGGATTGAACTGATGCTGGGAGGAACACCCATCAGAAACAACGACTGGTCGCTGGATTTAGACCTGAATTTCACCAAAAACGTAACCCGAATCATAGAACTGGCAGATGGAATTCCGTTTGTTACCCTTTGGGACCAGGCGCGTGTTCGTAGTGTTGGGTACGCCAAAGGTCAGCTTGTGGCTACCGATCAGTTTGGAAACAAGGAAATCAGCGATGGAGTTGTTGGCAACCTGTATTCGCGCAAAGTGAACCGGGTAACCGATAAAAATTCCGAATATTATATGTATCCGTTACTGCCCGATGCAGCTACTGATACCGAATGGGAAGCTGCTCCAACCTATTCTAAAATCGGAAACGTCAACCCTGATTTTATCATGGGACTGCAAACCACATTATCGTGGAAAAACTTTTCCCTCAACGCTACATTCGACTGGCGGCATGGTGGTCAGTATGTTTCGCAAACCTACCGTTACCTTACAGAAGATATGGTTACAAACCACTGGTTTGAAAACCTGAATTATCCAGGTGTTTATGACCCCAATAATCCCGGTCCAAGTCAGGAACTCCGCGATTGGGTTGTGGCTAATGCCGACAAACTGATTTACGCTGACCGTTTGTACCCGGTAGGCGGACCAACACCCGAATACGGCGGTTTCCCGGAACAATGGAGTGGCACAAAAGTTTACGACGGAACATTTGCCCCGGGAGTTGTAGGTACTTATGATGAAAATGGAAATTTTATTCTTGAACGTGAAAACCTCGGCGGGGAAGGAACCGTTTTCCTGCCCTATTCAGTGAGCTATCCGTGGGATATTGGCGAAGCCAATGTGTTTGATGCCGATTACATTAAACTCAGGGAAGTTTCTTTGAGCTACAGAATTCCCCGGAGAATTGTTCAGAAATTATATTCTGAAGAAATCAATCTATCTGTGTACAGCCGCAACATCATTCTCTGGACAAAAGATTCCGGCTTCGGTATTGATCCTGAAAGAGCTTATCAGCCCGATGGCGGAAGATTACTCCAGGGACTTGAACGATACAACGTTAACCCCTGGGTTATTCCCATCGGTTTTAAAATCGGTTTTACATTTTAGTTTTAACACTTTTGATGTCAACAGAATAAAAATTAAAGCATATGAAAAAATTTAATATAAAATTTATCGCAGTAACTCTGAGTATGTTGCTGGTGTTTGGTGCCTGCCACGACCTGGACGAACTGAATATCAACCCCAACAACCCCGATCCGGAGGTGACAGACCTTAATCTGCTTATGCCAACCATCATCATTAATCTGGGACAAAACATCGTTAGTCTCGGCATCGGAGATATTGCGGGTGTAATGCAACACACCCAAAAAACCGGATGGTCAAGCGGTCACAACGATTACGACTGGAATAATCCCGGTCAGTCATGGGGAGGCTATTACGATATTCTGCGCAATGCGGACGAGTTTTACAGCAAAGCAGTGCAGGAAGAGCTCGAATTTCATCAGGGAGTTGGTTTAATTTTGAAAGCCTGTACTTTTGGGTTGATAACCGACCTTTGGGGCGACGCTCCGTTTTCGGAAGCTTTGAAAGCAGAAGAAGGACCGGATTTTTATAAACCGGTTTTCGATTCGCAACAGGATATATATCACGGAATTCTTGCCTACCTTGAGGAAGCCAACACGCTTTTGTCAAAAAACAGCAGTGAATATTCAAACATCAACCCCACTCAGGATGTATTATATGGAGGTGATGTAACCAAATGGAGAAAATTTGCCAATTCGCTGGCACTGCGCTACTACATGAGGCTTCAAGCAAAAGAACCGTCGGTTGCACAGGAAGGAATCAGTAAAATTACCGGAGATCCTTCAAAGTATCCGATTATTACCTCTGCTACAGACGAAGCCAATGTGGCCTATGCTGGTACTTCACCAGGTACATCATGGCCCATCAACATGGTATTTAACATCGATCCGCTGGGTGAATACATGCGCAGAAAACCCTGTGCCACATTAGTGGAAACGCTTCAGGCGTTGAATGACCCGCGTTTAGGTGTTTGGGCAGAAAAAGTTGAAATCCCGCTTGTTCTGGTGGCCGGCACGGGAGTTGACCGGATTGTGGATGGGAAACGGGAAATCTCAAAAGATGTGGAAGAAGAATTTTTAGCCAAATGGGTTGGTGAAGATGACCTGTACGTAGATTACGATCAGGAGTATGTTGGAATTCCTGCTCAGACTTTTTCTGCACAGGCTTACAATTTAACTCCCAACTATACCCAACAAGCTGCATACAATCCGCACACTTCCCAACTGAACGAAATGTACAAGGAAACCAGCGGGCCACTCCTGCAAATGCGGCTTTTATCGGCTGCCGAAGTGAACTTTATTTTAGCTGAAGCCGCCCATTACAACTGGGCGCCGGGAAATGCTGAAAACCATTACGCCAACGGCATCAAAGAATCGTTCAATGCCTGGGGTGTAAGCGACCAGTTCGACAGCTATTTGGAGGGAGCACCTTACAACGGGCTTGAAAGCATTATATATCAAAAATGGATCGCGAGTTGGACAGCGACCGCAGAATCGTGGTTCGACTGGCGCAGGACAGGCTTGCCCGACCTGAAAACCGGGCCTTCGGCACGAAGAGAAGTGCTGCCACTTCGTTTTTATTACAACATCAACGAAGACCTCTCTACAAACAGGGACAATGCTGAAGCTGCTGTTGAAAGACTGCAGCCCACACAGTACCTTGGTACCGACCCCACAAAAAACAGCGCCTGGTCGAAAATGTGGGTTTTGCAGGAAACAGGAAAACCGTATTAATCATTTGGCGTAGTTAAAGTATTGCCGTTGCGCTTCGGCCAATGGAATGCAAAGGTAAGAAGGGAGCAGGCTTCAGCCACATTAAAAGAATATGCGGCTGAAGCCTCTTCTCCCTGTTGTGATTCAAACCGTTGGCTGAAGCACAACGGCAATATATTAAAAACTTTAACCATTAACCTTGTCATATTCCCTTCTGAATCAACATCTAAAATAATGAAACAAAAAATCTCATGGATTGCAATTCTGGTATTACTGTTTTTCACTCAAACCCAAGCCCAAACCTTTAAAGCCGGTGCTGCTTTGCGGGTAATCACGCCTGAAAAACTTTTACCTATTTCCGGTGGAATGGGCGCACCTGAAATGCCGATCGGGAAACAGGGCGACCTGTTTGTAAGGGCGCTGGCGCTCGAAAAAGGGGAAATACGGGTGGCCATTGTAAGCATCGACAACCTGGGCTGGCCGGCGGTTCTGGGCGACCGCTCGCGGGAACTCATTCAGGGAATTCCTCCTGAAAACATTCTGATTGGCGTAACCCACACCCACAGCGCACCCGATGCATACGCTTTTCCGGATGAAAACGGGAACACCGGTGCCGATTTGGAATACCTC
>CAZXHP010000141.1:0-10265 GCA_964639655.1 uncultured Mariniphaga sp. | reverse complement strand
GAACCGACAGTTGGTATGCAAACCTTTGGCGAAACTTCGATATTAAGGAAATTTTTTACAAACCGGGAAGCTTCCTCTTTCAGCGGTTTTATCCCGTCAACCATGGGATAAATGGCAGCCACACCACGCTGCAACGCTTCAATTTCGGCCTCGACCCCAACCTGCGCCGGTGGTAGTCCCGGAACGCCCATTTCCATGCGCACATACTTCTGGTCGGTTTCTTCTTCCACCAGGTTCACCAACGCCACAATTTCGCGAATGGAGGCTTTTCCCGCGTCGGAAATACGAAGTTCCTTAATTTTTTTGTCGATTATTTCTTTATCAAAAGGCGAATTATCCATTCTTGTTTTTTTAATTACCTGTTAAAACGAAATTTGCACCAGGCAAAGAACTCCGGTGCAAATTCAGTATGTTTTTCGAATAAAAATTAAAATCCGAAATGCGGCCGAATCTGTTCCACCCAGTTTTTCACCCGCTCATCGGTCAGCTCGGGTTCAAAATCCTCATCGACCGGTAGTCCGATAAATTTGCCGTCGATTATTGCATCTGAGTCGTCAAACTCGTAACCATCGGTCGGCACCTGCCCGGTAAGCGTAGCTCCTTTATCTATCAGCTCGCGGCCCAGCAAACCGATATGATCGACAAAAGTGGCAGCATAGGTTACATGGTCGCCCAACCCGAATATTGCCAATGTTTTGCCTTCGTACCTGGCTTTTCCGATTTCGGGCAGAAAACCGGCCCAGTCCACATTGTTGTATTTGGCATGCCAGGTCTCTTTTCCCACGGTCGAAATACCGAAAATAATTTTGTCGTATTTTTCAAGGTCTTTTACACTGGCATCTTTTACAGGAACCAGCACTGCCTTGTCTTCGCCAATGGCATCGCGTACTTTTTTGGCTACCCGGTGAACGGCGCCGTCGAGCGGGCCGAAAAAAATTGCAATTCTGTCCATATTCTTATGTTTTACAGTTTATTACTGATCATGCATGTAAAGTTCGCCCCGCTCATATTCGCCCAGAATAGCGAGGCTCGAAACGCTTTTCAGCACCTGGTGAATGGCGCGTTCATAATTTTCGAGGTTTTCCCATTCCACATCCACATGGATAGTGTATTCGTTGGGTTTTCCAATTACCGGCACCGACTGAATTTTTGCCAAATTAATTTCATTCTCGGCAAATACATTGAGCACCCTTGCCAGCGCACCGTAAAAATGGCCCACTTCGAAACAGAGCGATGCCTTGTTGGCTTTTTCAGTGGGATTGCCATGTTTTGCGAGAATAAGAAACCGGGTATAATTTTTTTTGTTGGTTTCAATTCCGGTTTCAAGAATGTTCAGTTTATACAACCCGGCCGAACGCAAATTACCAATAGCGGCAGCATTCGCAGGTTTTTCTTCCGAAATAAACCGGGCTGCGCTTGCGGTATCCATCCCTTCGTGCAGCTCCACACTCGGAAAATACTTTTCAAGGTATTCCACACACTGCTGCAACGCAATGGGATGCGAATAGATATCGGTAATATCGGCAGGTTTCACTCCCGGTATGGCCATCAGGTTCATTTGAATGTGCAGGTATATTTCGCCGACAATACGAAGGTGGTAGTCGCGAATCAACTGGTAATTTTTCAGCAAACTTCCGGCAATGGAATTTTCGATGGCCAGTACGGCAAAATCCACTTTGTCGGTATCGATTAATTGGCAAACACTGGTAAAAGACTTACACTCAACCACTTTAATTTTTCCCCTGAAATATTTCTGTGCCGCATCTTCATGAAAAGACCCCACAATTCCCTGTACAGCTATTCGTTTCATTTGTTTGTTTAAAATAAAATTCAAATATACACATTATGAAATTAGAACAGACTTCCTGATTTTTGTTCGTTTCTGTTTTTAACTTACAACTCGTAATTCCGGTCGCCGGACAGCAACTCATCTTTATGATTATGTATCTTCTCCAGGCATTTTTCAACATCGGTTGGCCTGATGACAAAAACGGCCATATCCTCATTCATGGAAAACGCATAGAGGTATTCAATAAAAATTCCCTCCTCGTCCAAAATCCGAAGCAGTTTTGCCAAAGCACCCGGGCGGTTAGGGCTTTTCACCAGTACCACATCGGTAGTCCGCACCGAAAAATGATTCGCTTTTAAAACTTCGCACGCCTTTGCGGGGTCGGAAGCGATAAGCCGCAACACGCCGAAATCAGACGTATCGGCCACAGTAAATGCTGAAATATTGATGCCGGCGTCGCCCAGAATTTGAGCGACCTCATTCAATCTGCCTGTTTTATTTTCCAGAAATACCGAAACTTGTTTTGCTTTCATGTTATTCAGATTTTTCGATTGTCGATTACTCTTTTTGCTTTACCTGCCGTGCGTTCAATGGTTTTGGGTTCCACCAGTTTCACATCGACCGAAATGCCGAGCGTTCCCTGAATATTGGCGGTAATTTTTTTGCGCAGGGCTTCCAGTTCGCGAATTTCATCGGAAAAAAACTGTTCCTGCACTTCTACCAGCAGTTTCAGTACATCGAGCGATCCTTCGCGTTCCACAATCAGCAGGTAGTGAGGTTCGGTTTCGCTCATTTCGAGCAACACACTTTCGATTTGCGACGGGAAGACATTCACACCGCGGATAATAAGCATATCGTCGGAACGACCGGTACATTTTTCCATCCGAACCAGTGTCCGTCCGCAATCGCATTTTTCATAATTCAGCCGGGTAAGATCGCGGGTACGGTAGCGCAAAACAGGAATTCCCTCTTTGGTTACGGTGGAAAAAACCAGCTCTCCCAATTCGCCCGGAGGCAGGGGATTCAGTGTTTCCGGATCGATAATTTCGGGAATAAAATGATCTTCGTTGACGTGCATCCCGGCCTGGTGCTCACATTCACAGGAAACTCCCGGTCCAACCACTTCACTCAACCCGTAAATATCAATGGCTTTCAGTTTCAGTTTCAATTCAATTTCGCGGCGCATACTCTCACTCCAGGGTTCGGCGCCAAAAATACCCACACGCAGGTTCAGCGAATCCGGATCGATTCCCATTTCCTGCATTACTTCGGCTAAAAACAGCGCATACGAAGGCGTACATGCAATCACCGAAGTTCCGAAATCCTGCATCAGCTGAATCTGCTTTTTGGTGTTTCCTCCTGATATGGGAATTACTGTGGCTCCCAGGTTTTCGGTACCGTAGTGGAGCCCGAGACCGCCGGTAAACAGTCCGTAGCCGTAAGCCACCTGTACAATATCGTTTTTGTGTACGCCGGCCATACAGAGGGCACGGGTAACTACCTCGGCCCACATCTGTAAATCGTTGCGCGTATAACCCACAACCGTTGGTTTTCCGGTAGTTCCCGAGCTGGCATGCACCCGCACAATTTCACTCATGGGCACGGTAAACATATCAAACGGGTAGTTGTCTCTCAAATCCGTTTTATGGGTAAACGGCAATTTGCTCAAATCATCCACCGATCGAATATCAGCCGGCACCAGCCCTTTTTCCTGCATTTTAGCCCGGTAGCCCGGTACGTTGTGGTAAATGCGTGTGACTGTCTGCACCAGCCGTTCGCTCTGAACAGCAGCCATTTCATCGCGTGACGCACACTCCATCTTTTCGTTCCAAATCATCCGTATTTTTTTCGAATTGTTTTCAACTGGTAAACTATTTTGGGGAGTTGAACAATTTATTTTCCGTAAACTGCCTTATCGTCGAGCACGGAAATTCCGTTTTGCGCCAATAACTTTTTTGCCTCGATCACATCCGGAACATCCAGCACCAAAATGGCGGTATTGGTTTGTGAGATGAGCCGCGTGTAGGCATTTTCGATATGAATGCCAACCCGCGCAATCTGCACCAGCAGTTCATCCAGACCACCCGCTTCATCTTTCATTTCCAATGCTATTATTTCACGCAAAGCCACCGAATTGCCCTTTTCAGCCAAAGCACGGTAGGCTTTTTCGGGTTGATCCACAAGAAGATTGAGCACACCCCATCCGTGCAAAATATTATTGAGCGTGAGTGACCGGATATTGATTTGCTCCTGTTTCAGAATATTGGTAATTCCTTCAAAATGAGCAATTTTATTTTCAAGAAAAACAGAAACTTCAAATGCCATAATTGTTGATTTTTGGTATTATCCGGCTCCTCAAGACAGCCGGCTGATTTTAAATTTCAAACAAAAATAAAAGGAATATTAGAAATTGTAAGCCACAGACAACATATTTCTAAAATTTGTAACGTTTTCGGCATTTTTAACTTTCCCGAAATCACTGTAATCGATATCGCCGTAAGCAGCAGTGGTCCAACTCATTTCCCATCCAAACATAAAATTCTTAAACGTATAAATGAGTTGCGGAGAAATTTTATAAATCATTCCGATATCGGTGGCCATACCATAAAAAGGTCCCACGGGTTGTTCGCCAGTCCCGAGGTTTTTCAGGTAACCCGCGAACATCCCCGCTTTCCAGGCTTTACCGTATGTGAAGTTAACCCAATTGTAAATATGGTTCAGCGGAGTGTAGGTTTCGGCTCCGGTCGATTCATTAAATGATGCTACCGCATATCCGCCGGGCAAAAGGCTTTCGCTCACGTTCTGACCAAACATCGATTTTGCCTTTACTTCCAGGAGGTCTTTCGAATATTTCAGGTAGGCCAGAACAGCCCAGGTGTTTAATTTTTCGCGTGTTTTAAAAGTGCCGTTTGTACCTGTTGTTGAAATACGGGGTTGAATACTCTTCCAGTCAACTGCAGCGCCTGCCACCCAGTTTTCATTAAAAAACTGCAGCTGGGCATGCAAATTGGGAACTACTGCCTCACGCTGGTACCGGTAGGTTTTTCCGTCGGGTCCCATATTGGCATAATTAAACTGGTAAACAGCCCCGGCAATAAAATCAAAATTTTCGGTAAGATGATGTGTGAGCCTCAACTGAGGGCTGCGGTTAAACACCTGAAAGGGCAAACCTGTGTTTTCATTCAAAACCGAAGGGTAAACTTTTTCGATAAATGTGGGATGCCAGGCCCTGCCGAACAACAGCGTGGTTTTTGGCCAAACAAAACTTGTATATGCATGGCGGAGCCTGATTCCGTTGGTTTCTGAGAAACCGGTAAAATCAACTTCAACATAAGCTGAAACGGTTACCTTGCCCACTTCCAGACCGGTAAAGCGGGTTCCAAACCGGGAAAAAGTATTCAAAAAATGGGCATTGGGCTGTGCGTAAATATCTTCACCATTATCGTCGTAAACAGGTTTATACGGAAAAAACTCAAGCAAATGGTCACACGCACAAATATTTCTCCGGGAATCGACGATAAAATCGTTTCTTACAAATCCGGAAAAATCAACTTTAATATTTTTCGACGAAAGAAAACCTTGTGGATAGGTGTGGGTTGTTGCTATCAAAAGCAGAAAAATCAGAACGTACTTCATAACATATGTTGATTATTGGTTATTTTACTGATTCAGAACACCCTACATGTTTTGCTTATAAAATTAACAGAAATAAAGGTAGTTCAGACCACAGGAAAATAACTTAACAACATAATTCCCTAATTTATTTTCATTATAAATAACGAAAAAAAGCAGCAAAACTTTCCAACTCTTGTAACATCTGTTACACGATTATTGTAAAATTCAAATAAAATTCGGATCAAAAATTAACCGATTGAATGATTATGCTGAAAAAACTGCTTCCACCGCCAAAGTGGAGATTTCCGGTGATGATGATCTCTGCAGTATTTATAGGAATTGCCCTGTTCACACTCTACATATCGAAAGCGTATTCCTATTTGTCGGATGACCCCAAAGCCTGCGTGAACTGTCACATTATGGCGCCACAATATGCTACCTGGGCGCACAGTTCGCACCGTGAACGGGCGCATTGCAACGACTGCCATGTTCCGCACGATAATATTTTCAACAAATATTACTTTAAAGCCAGCGATGGATTGCGCCACTCCACGCTTTTTGCCCTCCGAAAGGAAAGGCAGGTAATCCGGATTCTGGAACCCGGAGCCAAAGTAGTTCAAAATAATTGCATCAGATGTCATAAAAAACAACTGGTTGACCCGAAGCTGGAGGCAATGGTTACAAATTACCGGGATATCAGGGAAAACCGGCGTTGTGTTGACTGCCACCGGGAAGAGGGCGGACACGGAACCATGAACAGTTTGTCAAGTGTTCCTTATGCACGCGTGCCCCTGCCCGAAAACCCGGTTCCCGAATGGTTGAGAAATTACTTAAAAAACTAAAAATTATACGAAAATGAACAAAAAAATGAAAATAACTGAAAAACGCCCCTGGCTGGCGTGGGTACTGTTTTTTGCAACAATAATTATTGTATTCTTACTGGGGCTTTTGGCCTCGACTATTGTAGAACGCCGGATGGAAGCAGTTTTTGTGGCCACGCCGCAAACCGATATCAGTCCTTATGAACCACGCAACGAAGTTTGGGGAGAAAATTTTCCCCGGCAGTTTCAATCGTATTACAATACGGCAGATACCTCATTCCGAAGTAAATATGGTGGCAATGCCATGATTGACATGCTTGAAGAAGGACCTGAGCTTGTTGTTCTTTGGGCTGGTTACGGTTTTTCCAGGGAATACAATCAGGGACGCGGCCACTACTACGCCATAAAAGATGTGCGCAACATTTTACGCACCGGAGCGCCTGCCAATGCAAACGACGGCCCAATGCCGACAACCTGCTGGACCTGCAAAAGTCCCGATGTACCAAGAGTGATGAACCGCGATGGCGTTGCTGAATTTTACAAAGGAACATGGGCGCGGCTCGGGCACGAAATTGTAAATCCGATTGGCTGTGCCGACTGCCACGACGAAAAAACCATGAACCTCCGTATTTCAAGGCCGGCTTTGATTGAAGCTTTTGAACGTATGGGAAAAGACATTACAAAGGCCAGCTACCAGGAAATGCGCAGCCTTGTGTGCGCCCAATGCCACGTGGAATATTATTTCGATAAGGAAAAAGTGGACGGTGCTCAATACCTTACTTTCCCGTGGGATAACGGATATACTGCCGAAGCCATGGCTGAATATTACGACAACCTCGAATTTTCTGACTGGACACACGCGCTGAGCCGGGCACCCATGCTAAAAGCTCAACATCCCGATTATGAAGTTTACATGACCGGAATTCATGCCATACGCGGTGTTTCGTGTGCCGATTGCCATATGCCGTATTCGAGTGAAGGCGGACAAAAATTCACCGACCATAAAATGCAGTCGCCGTTGAATAACATTGCCAATTCATGCCAGGTTTGCCATCGCGAAGAAACCAAAAGACTGGTACAGGATGTGTACGAACGGCAGGACCGCATTACTGAAAACAGGGTAAAACTGGAAGAACTGCTTGTAAGGGCGCATGTGGAAGCAAAAAAAGCATGGGAGTTAGGCGCCACCGAAGACCAAATGGAAGACATTTTGCAGGGAATTCGTCATGCACAATGGCGCTGGGATTACGTAGCAGCCACTCACGGTGGTTCTTTCCACTCGCCTGTTGAAACAGGCCGTACTTTGGCAAACGGTATCACTGTTGCACAGGAAACGCGTATTGAACTCGCAAGACTTTTGGCCGAACTCGGACATAACGAAAAAATCCCCTATCCTGATATTTCAACCAAAGCAAAAGCACAGGAATTCATTGGCCTGGACATGGACAAACTAAATGCTGAAAAGCAGGAATTCCTGAAAACGCTCATACCCGAATGGGACAGGCAGGCAGCTGCACGCGAAGCTGCTTATGGCGATTCAGCGACAAATTAAACTTCTGCAAAATCAACTGAGAAATGAAAAGAAATACTTTTTTAATCCTTATGGCAGGAATATTTTTTTTCCTGCCGGAAGTTCATGCACAGTTTTCTTTGTCAGGCGAGTTCAGACCACGCACCGAATTCAGCCGGGGTTACAAAACGCTTGCAGTTGAAGACCAGAAGATGTCAACCGCAACTGCGCAACGCACCCGGTTAAATGCTATTTATGTAACGGATGTGGTAAAAGCAAAACTGGTTTTGCAGGACGTTCGCTACTGGGGTAGTCAGCCGCAGTTGGTTACCAACGAAGATTACGCCACATCGGTACACGAAGCCTGGGCCGAATTAAAACTCGCCGAAAACCTATTTCTGAAAGCCGGGCGGCAGGAACTGGTGTACGACGACCACCGTATTTTTGGCAATGTGGGCTGGACACACCAGGCACGGTCGCACGATTTGGCCCTGTTCAAAATTGAAAACGATTTCAAACTGCATTTTGGAATTGCCCACCACGAAAATGCCGACATCACCGACAACTTTTACAACGGCCCCGATGCCTACAAAGACCTGCAGTTTATGTGGTTCAACAAAAGCTGGGAAAAAACCGGGTTGAGTTTGTTGTTCCTGAATAATGGCGTTCCGGTTTTTGTTGCAAACAACGAACAGGAAAACCGCTACAGCCAGACCTTTGGAGGAAGAGTGACACACGCGCTTGAAGATGTTTCGCTGGCTGCAAACCTTTATGCGCAAACAGGAGAACTTCCTTCAATGCAAAAAATCAGCGCTTTTAATTTTCTGGCTGAAGCATCCATGAAAAACGGCATTTCACTTGGCTTTGAGCATCTTTCGTAGAACAGTTACGATAAAACCGATAAAAACTATGCATTTAATCCGTTGTACGGAACCAACCATGCCTTTAACGGGCACATGGATTATTTCTACGTGGGCAACCACATCAACTCGGTTGGGCTGAACGATGTTTACCTGAAATACGCGTACAAAAAAGAGAAATTCGGATTCACCGGACACCTGCACTATTTTGCCCCGGCCGGAAAAATTTCGGCAGACGCCAAAAATTATTTGGGAACGGAACTGGATTTGGGTGTTTCGTATGCGGTTCAGCCCAATGCCGTGCTCAGTGCAGGCTGGTCGGTAATGTTTGCAGGAGAAGGTATGGAACTGCTTAAAGGTGGCGACCATACAACCGGCCAGCACTGGGGTTTTATCATGTTGGCGGTAACACCCACCTTTTTTCAACAGTAGTTTTTACCGGCGCCTGTTCAAAATATTTCTTAAACATTGAAAACCGTTGAGATTTGGATTTGGAGCGTTTTTGCCGGATAAACTCAAAGCGAAGCGGTGAATATCTTTCCAGACTTTGCAAGTAATCGTCTGAATAGGAATCAGGATTCAGTCCCACCGACTCGATAATCATCGTTTCAATACTGCGGTTCATCAGGCGCAACATGGTTTCCATTTCGGTTCCGTTAAAACAGCGGAGCTCTTCCATTGCCCTCCGGCCAAAATGGATCGTTCGGTTGACAAAAGCACTCAAATCAGGCGTTCCGTCGAGGCACGAAAAAAGGGTTTTGGTATTGGCTTCAGCATCTTCTTTCACATCCTGAATATCGTCGAGCAGTTGCAGGTAAATACCATAGCCGAACAAGGCCTGCTCCTGCTGCGGTGTTAACCGGCCTGCCACAAGGTAACCGTCGGCCAGCACCGATGCGCCGCCTTTTTCAAAACAGATTTCGCGCACAACTGATTCTTCCATCCCGTTGCTGTTCATCAGGTTCAGGCTTCGGGTTTGCCCCTGTTGAATAGCATACAAACTTTCATAAACCCCGGGAAAATTATTCCGCGGAAATTGTTTTTCAAACATTCCCACCAAACGGAACAACTGTGATTCGGCGTGGTTTTGCGATTCCACATGTTCTCCGTGCAAACGCCGGTTAAACCGCCGGCTGAAATCCTTTTTTTCGGTACCGGAAATATTCGGGTCATCGAGTAAATTATCGCTGTACGGGTAAATCATACTGTAGGCGAAAACCGACGGCGTAATTTCAACAGGCAATCCCATCATCAGCTGCAAACCGTTCATTATCCAAACATTGCGCATTCCCTGGTAAATATTTTCAGGCGATAATTCGGGGCCAAACATTCTTGCCTTAAAGAAAAAATCCCGGGATACATTTTTAAAATCGTCGGAAAGAATAATTTCCAACTGGTCGGGTTCAAAATCGAAAACATTTTGGAGAAAAGCCCGGAAAACCGGAAAAAACGACTTCCCGGGGTCGCCGGCTTTTAGCGATTTTATATTCTTCCCCGACTGGTATTTTTTTACTTTGTCCTGAAAAGCATTAAAATTTGCTTCTCTCGCATTTTGTTCCTCCGTTATATACCTTCGCTTAAAGTCTGGCAAAAATTCAGGACTATCTTTCCAAATTCCGACAAAATGATTGATGTAAAATTCCACAGGCAACATAAGTTCGATTTTAGGG
>CAZXHP010000140.1:0-10287 GCA_964639655.1 uncultured Mariniphaga sp. | reverse complement strand
GGACGCTGACAGGTTGAGGTTGAAAACAACTTTAGCAGTGACAAACAACATTACCCGACAGAAAATCCCGGCTGTTTTTAAAGTTTTCCGGGTTTTTTTGTATGGTTTCGGGTGTATATGGTAACCCTCAGTTTTTTTCAAACCCGATTTTCCACATTCCGCGAAGTTCGTTCAGGGAATATCCTGTGGCCAGATCGGTGGGATAGAGGGTTTGAATTTTTTTTCGGGTTTCCGGTTCAATTTCTTCCACCGGTCCGTGGCATTGCAGGCATGCCGGCATGGCGGTGAGAATCGGTTTGTAGTAGGTAATTTTTTCCTGGTGTTGAACGAGGGTGTCGTGCAATGCTTCATTTTGCTGAATGCTGGAGAAATAAGCCCAGATTTTTTGGTCGGTTTTCGTTTGCAAACGATTCTCCGGATTCCGGTTTTTATCGGTAACGCGCGAAATTTTACAGTCGAATTCGGCATTCAGGCTGTCCACCAGGCCCGATGCCTGAAGGTTGCAGAACTCCACGGCATAAAGACTTCCGCCCTGCTGCATGGCTTTCGATACATTCGCCAGCAAAACGCCCTGGGTTTGTTTGGAAATTTCGTTCCCCGATTTTTTATACTTCGCATACGTTTCAGCGTCAATTTTTTCAGTGGTTTTTTGCCCGCAGGAAAAGAGCAGAATTGCAATTAAAATCAGTGTCGGTACACTACTAAGCCGGTTCATGGTAAATTTTTTATTTATCGTTTGCTGATGTTACGATAATTTGTCCAGATTGGGTTACAGGAAAACCCGGGATTTATTTAAAAGATGCAGATTCGATGTATAAATTTTTTTGTACTACGGTTTCCACGGCCACTTTACACAATCCTTAATTTCGGGGAAAAGCACAAAGTCGGCTTTGCCTTTCATGGCCAGTGTTTTTACGTCGAGGCCTTTCAGTTGTTCCAGCGCTGTTTGCAGGGTTTTTCCCGACACCGACACATCATCGACTAAAAGAATACGTTTACCTTCGAGCTGTCCGTGCGGCTTTTCAAGCACCCGGGGCGTTTCGTAGCGCGGGGTGTTTTGCTCGTCGCGGTAATTGAGCACCATTACCTGCAGTTCGGCATTCAAATGATAGGCTACCATCGTAGCCGGCGGAATTCCTCCGCTGCCAATCCCGATGACCACATCGGTTTCGGGGAGTTGCATTTGGCGGAGGCGCTCCGTTATTTCGCGAAATGACAAGGGAACCATAATTAATATTTTTCAAAACAATTGAACAATGGTTGCAAGATTAACAGAAAAGGTTGTGATTTGCAAATGAAATTCACCCTTCCCAGACCGGAATTTCAATATAAAACGTGGAGCCCCGGCCTGTCCGGGTTTCAAACCATACATGTCCCGAAAAGTTTTCCACAATATTTTTTACAATGGCCAGTCCCAGCCCCATGCCGCTGGATTTTGTGGTAAAGCTGGGACTGAACAGTTTGTCGCGCAGCTCTTCAGGAATACCTTCGCCGTTGTCGGTAATGGCAATCATGGCCATATGGTCGCGGCGTTGCAGGTTGATTTCAATTTGTCCTTCGCAATCGTCGGGAATCGACTGAATGCCGTTTTTTATGAGGTTGATGATGGCCCTTGAAAGCTGGTCACGGTCGGCGTTAACTTCGAGGTATTCCAGTCCGTTGGCACTAAATTTAAGGGTTACCTTCTGGTGCGATTCGAATAAACCGATGACCTTCTGAATCTGTTCGGCGAGCTTAAATACCTGGTTGCGGGCAGTGGGTATTTTGGCAAAGTTCGAAAATTCGGTGGCAATATTGGAGAGGTTGTCAATCTGTTCGATGAGCGTGGAAGTTACGCGTTCCATGTATTTTTCGTAATCTTCGCCCTTACTTTTAAAACGCTGGAGGTGCTGAATGTTCAGCTTCATTGGGGTGAGTGGATTTTTAATTTCGTGGGCAATTTGTTTGGCCATTTCGCGCCATGCCGATTCCCTTTCCGACCGGGCGAGTAGTTCGGCGCTTACCGCCAGTTCGTCCACTTTTTTGTTGTATTCTTTTACCAGGCTGCCAATTTCGTCGTCGCGGTTGTAATAGATGGGTTCGTTACGTTTCCCCAGCTCCATTTTCCGCAGGTTTTCCTGGATGAGCACCAGCGGACGGGTAATCTGGTTCGCAATAAAAATGGCAACAATAATGCTTGCCAGAAAAAGCAGCACATAAAGGTTGATAAACGCCACCACAATGGTTGACAGTTCCTGGCTGTACTTATCCTGTTTAATAAAGTAGGGCAGGTTAATTACCCCCAGATATTCGCCGGAGTTGTTGATGACGGGCTTGTAGGCCGACAGGTAGGAAAGCTTTCCGATCTCCTCGGGCTGGAACCAGGAGAGCTGGAAATTATTGAAAATTTCGTTATAGGCCCGGGCGTTCATCCGGTCGGAAACCAGTCCGCGGAGGAATATTTCAGGGCGCGAAGAAGCTATCATGTGCCCGTCGGTGCCATAAATATTGATGTCGGTTCGGAAAATATTCGACAGTTTGGCCAGTTCGCGGTTCAGCCAGTCGATAATCTCAGGGTTCCATTCTTCCATATCCTCCAGGCGCATATCAATCTCACCGGCTATTGAAACGAGCTTTTCGTTTAAGTCGCTCCGGTGTTTTTCCTTGTATTCCTTCACGTTGTACCAGATGGTTGCCACGGCTACCATGAGCAACGAAACAAAAACGATGGAGATTATGGCCGCCTGAACTTTAAATTTCAGATCGATTTTGACCG
This sequence comes from uncultured Mariniphaga sp., assembly GCA_964639655.1. Taxonomy (GTDB): domain Bacteria; phylum Bacteroidota; class Bacteroidia; order Bacteroidales; family Prolixibacteraceae; genus Mariniphaga. The sequence goes on along the minus strand of CAZXHP010000140.1, from coordinate 7,532 downwards.
AACGCCTGCGAATGGACTGGTTCCCGATAACAAGCAATATTAACACCGAAAGGAAATAAAAAACGAACAGGTAGGGGAAAGAAATGAGGTAATCGATAAATGTGTACAGTTCGCGGGAAACAATCACGTAGTTGTCTTCGCGCGTGTGGTAAATCAGGTGCTCCAGGCCGTCCCAGCGGTTGTATTCAAACTCCTGCCCGGAAGAAAGATAGGAGTGCACGTAAAAATTGTAGTTGTAGTCTCCGTGCTGGTCGGTAAGTTCTCCGCCGTAATATTTGGCATAATTGAACCGTTTGTAGTTCTCGGGTTTGGCCATCGATTTATCGATAAGCAGTTCTGGAAAACCGATTCCTTCAAACAGCAGTTCCGAGTTCAGTTCGATAAATATGGAAACGCCTTGTTTTTCGGAAGAAAGCGGGTAATGCAACCGCCCGGTGTAGGAAATCCGGCCGTTCATATTATCCATAAAATAGAAATTGGTTCCCGGAATTTTTACACCCTGTATTTCAATCATATCGTTAAAAAAATCGAAGCAGGGCGCCATCCGTTTGTCCATTTCAATGTAGAGGCTGTCGGCGCCGGAGCACTTGAAAAAACGCACGTCGTATTGCCTGAAATAGCTGTTGAAATAGGTTTCTTCGATGTAACTGAGCACCATTTCATCCTCCTCTTCGATAAGCAACCGGGGAATTACAGAATCTTTCCGAATGGATTTTTGAATTTCAGCCAAAAAAACCTGCGCTGCCGGATCGCGTTCTGCCACAAGGGTAACAGCCATCAGTTTTTGTTCGTCGCGCTGTTTTACGGCCGTGGTACTGTAAAAAACCACCAGCGAATAAATTGACGCTGCCGAAATAAAAATGATAAGGTAACTTAAGGTGAATTTTTGCAGGTAGTTTTTGCTGAACAGCGTGGCAAGCAGCGTGGCAACAACAAACAGAACCAGGGCTTCCACCGAAATTCTTTTTACGGAAATATATTGCACAAAAGCCAGAAAAAAGGCAACCAGCAATGCCAAAAGTGTAATGTGTCCCAACCCGAATTCGTCGCGAATGTTGTCGATAATTTTTATGGTTAGTATAAAAACGGCCAGCAGCAGCAATCCCACCGAAAAAATGGCCAGTACACTTTGCGCCGAAATCTCGATGATGCGATTGAGTGAAAAGGAGATGGTGGAATTAAAAATAAGTTCCCGGGTATAGTAGTGAATGAGCAAATAGGTACTTGCCGAAAAGAGCAGCAGCAGCAGGGCAATAATTTTTACGGGCAGCAGCGAATCTTTTTGTAACTGTTTAACATCGAGGTGTTTTCCGAAATGAAACAGCCAGAACAGGAAAAACAGCGCCAGTAAAAAGAAATCGCCCAGCGATGGCAGCCAGCTGCTGAGGGCAAAAACCGAAGGGCTGAAAAACCGGAGGAGGAAAAATACCTTGGGAATATGAAAGATCAGGTGCAGCCAGTAAACCAGGAAAAGCGCCACGGCAAGTCCGAAAATTTTATAGGAAAACGGCGCCCGCGATTCCAAAAATTCGCGCCTGAAATAAAAGAGTAAAATCAGGAGGCCGAAAAAATAGAGTATGCCCGGCAGATATAGCTGGCGGGTTGTGCAAAGGTACGATCCCCGGGGTTGAATACTAAACAGGTACTGGTTTTGTGAATTGTAAACCGCGTACAGCATCCCCGGTTCATTTTCCTCAATTTCAAACTCGTTGGGGAGGTCGTAACCTTTAAAAAAGCTGTTTTTCAGGTATTTGTTTTCGTACTGGTATTTGTTTTTAATCAGGAGCAGGCCAAAAATCCGGTAATCGTTAACCTGCGTGGACCACGACAGGTAATAACCGTTGGGCAACCGAATTAACCCCTCTGTTTTTTGAAAATCGGAAACCTCGTCGTAAAAGGCCAGCGAGCGGTCGGACCAGTAAATGAGTTCGCCGTTGTGGTAAACCAGAAAGCCATAGCCGTTTTCTTCCAGAAGCCGGCTGCTCAGGTTAAGGTTTCCCGAAAAGTTTCCATCAAAATTATCTTTCCGGGCCAGTGCCTCCAGTTCGGTTAACCGGGTCTGCAGTTCGTGTTCGCGCTTCAGCAGTTCTTTCTGAAAATCTTCGATCAGGTGTGTTTCGGGATGCTTTTTGAGCAGTCCGTTTTCGATGATTGCCGCTGTTACAAAAAAAGTAACGGCAAAAATGAGTAAACTGTATTTGTTTATTTTTTCGAACACATTAATCGTGATGATAGGATTCTCCTTTTAGTAAGGTAAAAGCCCTGTAAAACTGCTCCATGCACAAAAGTCGAGCCAACTGGTGCGAAAAGGTCATTTTCGATAACGAAATTTTTGAAGCGGCCTTTTCCGCCACCTCGTCCGAAAAACCGTAAGGCCCTCCAATCACAAAAACCAGCTCTTTAATGCCACTGGCCATTTTTTTTTGAAGAAAAGCCGCAAACTGCCTCGATGATAACTGTGCGCCTTTTTCGTCGAACAGGTGCAACTCTCTGGCAGGCCCTTGTTTGGCCAGGATAAGTTTGCCTTCCTTTATTTTTTGCAGGTTGGGATTAAGGTTTTTTCCCTTTTTAATGTCGGGAATAATTTCGATCCTGAAATCGGTATAATGTTCCAACCGCTTTTTATACCGGGCAATTCCTTCCTGTAAGTATTTTTCATCTGTTTTGCCAATCGTTAACAAAGTAAGCTTCATTCTGCTTTTTTGACTATTTATTTTTTAAATTTACCAAAAATAAAAGGTTGAAACTGTTTTTGCACAGTTTTTGCTATGAAAATGGCGCTTAATTGTTGAAAATTTTGAAATCATGTTAGTTATAAAAAAGAAGTTGTTCATGGTTTTTCTTTTTGCCGGGCTGTTTTTGATGGCTGCTCCGGCAAAAGCGCAAATCCCCGACGCTATAATTCTCAGCCTGAAATCGGGCGATGCCAGAGCGCTTTCCGAATATTTTAACCAGAATGTGGAGCTGGTTGTTCCCGATAGCGACAATGTTTACAGTAAAGCCCAGGCACAGCTGATTGTGAGTGATTTTTTCAGCAGCCACGCTCCGCAAAATTTTTCGGTCATTCACCAGGGCGGGAAAGAAGGTGCGCAGTATGTTATTGGAAAGCTCGGTACCCAAAAGGGCACTTACAGGGTCTATTTTTTGCTGAAAAAGAGCGGCAGTAAAGATTATATTCATCAACTCAGAATTGAAAAACAGGAATAACCCTATGAATAAAGGGTTTTTAAACCGAAACAAATATCAAAGTATTGGGGAGCAGTTAATTGAACGGGCCGAAAAGATTTCGCTGCCTTTTTTCGATGGTGTTCCGTTGTATGATGTGGCCTTGTTTTTTTGGCGCAGCATTGTAAAAGGTTCGATTACCACCAGGGCATCGGCCATTGCTTTTTCGTTTTTTATCGCCTTTTTTCCGTTTATCCTGTTTTTGTTTACCCTGATTCCCTATATTCCTATTGAAAATTTTCAGAGCGAGCTGTTTCATCTGATCCAGGAGTTTGTGCCTGAAAGCACCTTTGCCACCATTGAAGATACGGTCACCGACATTATAATGCGACCCAGAGGGGGGTTGCTTTCGCTGGGTTTTGCAATGGCGCTGGTGTTTTCGACAAACGGACTGGCTTCGATGATGAGTGCTTTCGATGCCACGGTGCACAGCATTAACCGGCGCTCGTGGTTAAGCCAGCGGCTGGCGGCTGTTTTTTTGCTCATTATTTTGTCGGTATTGTTAACCATTGCCGTTACTTTAATTACCGGCGGACAAATTGCCATCAGCTATTTGCGGGAGAATGAAATCATTCGCGACAGTTTTACCATTTTTCTGCTCACTTTTGGGAAATGGGTGGTGATTGTGCTGCTGCTGTTTTTTGCCAACTCTTTTTTGTACTACATGGCTCCGGCAAAAAAAACAAAGTGGCGGTTTATTTCGGCAGGAAGTACTTTGGCTACCGTACTCAGTATTTTTGCCCTGGTCGGTTTTTCGTATTACATCAATAACTTCAGCCAGTATAATAAATTGTACGGTTCTATCGGAACGCTGTTAATCCTGTTGTTTTTAATGTATGTGATGTCGTTGATTTTACTCGTTGGTTTTGAACTGAATGCCAGTATTTATCAGGCCCACACCTCGAAGGAGGAGTAGGTTTGTTTTTTTAAACGTTTTGCATCTCTTTTTTCAGCAGCGCTGCGGTTTGGTTGATTGATTCGGAAACGGACAAATATTCAAACGGAACGGACTGTTTAATTTTACTGCCGTCAAACTGGGTTTGCGTATGCCCGGCAGCTGCAGTTTCGCGCGAAATTGCCGGCGAATTTTTACTGAAAACCCGGAACAGCCATGCTGCACGCCAGGCCACCCCGGTTATTACCGGCGATGCAACCCTTGTCGGACGCGGTTTTCCCAGCGCATCGGCAATACGGAAAAAGAGTTCCCGGTAGCTAAGATTTTCGGCGTTTAGGAGGAAGCGCTGGTTTTTACAGGCTTCGAAGTTTTTATCGTCCATCAGCAGTACCATCGCTTTTGCCACGTCTTTTACATCCACAAAACCGGTTACGCCTTTGGTATAAAAGCTGAATCCGTCCCAAATGGTTTTGAACAAACGGGAACTCCCGGCATCCCAGTTTCCCGGCCCCAGCACAATCGACGGATTTACAATTACTGCGTTCAACCCTTCTTCAATTCCCCGCCATATTTCGGTTTCGGAAAAAAACTTGCTTTGCGAATAACCGGTAACTTTTTTCGAAGGTGTCCAGGTGGTCAGTTCATCCACCGGGTAGCCATTCCGGTTTTTCCCCAGTGCAGCAACCGAACTTACATGGCACAGCTTTTTCACCCCGTTTTCAAGCGCTGCATCGACCAGATTGGCGGTGCCTTCCACGTTGTTGCGAATCATTTGTTTTCTTTCTTTTCCGTCGAAAGAAACGATGGCTGCGCAATGATAAACTTCCTCAACTCCTGAAAGCAGATTCTCCAATCCGAAATAGTCCAGCATATCGCCTTCCACCCAATTAATTTGGCTGAACAACTCCTGTGGGTTTTCGGCATACCACGAAAACGTTTTCAAAACCTGCTGCAAATCACTCGTTTTACGTTTCAGCGCTTTCACTTTTTTCCCTGCCGAAACCAGCTCGAACAGCAAATGCGAACCAATTAATCCTGTACCTCCGGTAACAAACAGCATACAACAAATTTTTTGGTAAAGATAGAAATTTTAAGGGCCTTTAACTCTTTGTATTTCTTTTGAAGCGTCAGATTCATTAAATTTACACGCAAAAGTGCAACTATGGAAGCTGACAACAGGTTACGGTTTGAGACCAAAGAAAAAGCCAATGAGCGAAGAATGCGGGAAGCACTGAACCGCACTCCACATGAACGGCTGATGTTTTTTTTGGAAATGGCTCGGGAAATGCAGGTATTTCAAACCTCACAGCCGCACCCGAACAGTTTTAAAAACAATTTTATACTGGAATGACATGTTGGACAATTTCCCGGAAAGAGTAAAGGAATTTATTGAATGTGCCTGTAAAAATAATCTTGAAATGCTCCTTGTTGGTGGAGGTGCTGTTAATTTTTACGGATACCAGCGCCATTCGGCCGATATTGATTTTTGGGTAAATTCTACGTCGGAAAATATGCACAACCTGCTTAAAACATTACAGGATTTAGGTTACAATATCAGTGATTTGCCAATTTCGGTTTATAAAGGGGAACAAAATATATCGATAAAGATTAGCCCTGTTTTTGAATTGGAACTGATAACGCGATTTAATCCGGGGAAAACTTTTAATGAAGCTTTTGCCAACAGCGAACTGGTAAAACGGGAAGGAATAAAATATCATGTTTTAAGTTTTGACGACCTGATTAAAAGTAAAATTACTTCGGAACGTCCCAAAGATAAACTTGATGTGGAGGAGTTACACAGAATTCAGATGCGGAAAAAAAAATAGTTCATTTCATTTATTCCGGGGAGTTACTGCTTTTGCCCCAAATTCTTTTGCCGAAATTTTTTCGATTCGAACTTTCATTATTCCTACATTTTTAACGGCCGGAGCATTGAATTTGAATTTCCGGTCGCTGTACTGCGCCATTAACAGGTGCAGGCAACGCTCTTTTTCGTCGTATTCGTCTATAAATTCGACAGTTCCTTCCACAACGACAGATTTTGATTTTACGCGGTAGCTGCAGCCCACGCGCACATCCTGCCAGGCCAGCTCTTCGCCCAACGTCCAGTTAATGCACACTTTCGGATTTTTGTGCAGCGTTTCCCACATGCGGCCGCTTTGTTCGGAGTGCAAAATCACTACGTCGCCATCCAGTGCAAAATTCATGGGCAAAACATAAGGTTCGTCGTTGAGCGACATGGCTACAAAACACGTTTTGCACGATTTTATGATTTCCTCTGTTTCAGCTCTGTTTTCTATTTGAAGTGTTCGCATAACAACATTCAGTTTATTGCCCGGCTGCCGAGCTTTTCCGACAAAAATTTTTCCACCGTTTTCAGGTTCATGTATTTCGATTGTTCCTCTATAATGCGTTCAAAATCATTTGTTTTTGAGGCAGTGTCTATGTCCTGCTCAATTTCTTCCAGCATCAGTTTTATTTTTCGGAGTTTATATTCATAAATAATCCGGGGCACCAGGTAATCGAGTATTTCTTCTTCTTTTTCGGTAAATGCGCCCGCTTTTGTCCAGCGTTTGCTTTCGATAAATTTTTCTGAAAGCAGGTCGGTGGCCAGTTTGCTTACCTCTGCGTCGGCATGGTAAACAAAATGTTTCCACGGGTCGAAATTTTTATTGTCCAGGTTCTCTTTTACATCGTAAAAAATTCGTCTGAATAATGGATTTTCAGGCACCAAATCGTCGTTTTCCAGTTCTTCTGTCATGTATTCGCCCACTTTAATTTCAACACTTTCGTTGGGGTTTTCCCCCTCTTCTTCAAAAAGAACAGTGTTGCAATGTTTTAGAAGAAAACGCAGAAACTCCAGCTCTTCAATTACCAACTCAACAGGTTTGATTTCCGGAGGCGCTGTCTGAGTTGAATTTGCCGGAGGCATATTTGCCGGTTGTCGTTGTTCGCGCGCCTCTTTCTTCCGGAATTCCTCGTTTTGTTTGTGTTTTTGTTTCCTGACTTCGGTATATAAAATTTCTTCACTCACATCGAGCAGCTTGCTGCATTCCTTAATGTAAACCGAACGGGTGATGGTGTCGGGAATAACAGCTACCGAGCGGATAACATCGGAAATCAGCCTTGCCTTTGCCACCGGGTCTTTTTCAGTTTCTTTCAGCAGCAGGCGGGTTTTAAACTGAATAAAATCGGTTTCGTTTTTTTCGATGTATTCCCGGAAGCCGCTGGCGCCTTTGTTTTTTGCAAACGAATCGGGGTCTTCGCCATCGGGCAGGAGCAGTACTTTTACGTTCATCCCTTCTTCCAGCACCAGGTCGATACCGCGCAACGACGCTTTTATGCCGGCTGCGTCGCCGTCGTAAATGATGGTAATGTTGGGCGTGAACCGTTTAATCAGCCTGATTTGTTC
>CAZXHP010000139.1:0-10364 GCA_964639655.1 uncultured Mariniphaga sp. | reverse complement strand
AAAATGAAAAGAATTGAAAAAATAGCAGAAACCTACCGACAATTGCAGACTGGGATTTGTAGCACTTTGGAAGCTGCCGATAGCAAAGGTAAATTTTCGTACAACCAATGGGAAAAGGAGATTGGCGGCGGCACCACTGCCGTTTTGCAACACGGCGCCATCATCGAAAAAGGGGCAGTAAACTTTTCGTTTGTGAAGGGGAAATTTTCACCGCGAATGGAAAAACTGCTGGGCGAAAAAGCGGAAAATTTTGCTGCCACTGGTATTTCTTCCATCCTACATCCCGAAAACCCGTGGATGCCCATCATTCACATGAATGTGCGGTATTTTGCACTCGACAACGGCATTTCGTGGTTTGGTGGCGGAATTGATTTGACACCCCACATCATTGAACCGGAAGATGCTGTGGAATTTCATTTAGCGCTAAAGGCAACTTGCGACCAATCCGATAACCGTTTTTACCCTGAATTTAAGCAGTGGGCCGACGATTATTACTTTCTGCCTCATCGGAACGAAACCCGTGGCGTGGGCGGTATTTTTTTCGACCGGCTCGAATCCGGCAGTCCGGAAGAGTTTGAAAAACTTTTCAATTTTACTGTGGCTTTATCACAGCTCTATCCGACCATTTATATCGGGTTCATGAAAAAGCACGGCAACCGTCCGTATTCGGAACGGGAAAAAAACTGGCAGGCACTGCGCCGGGGCCGCTACGTGGAGTTTAACCTGATACACGACCGCGGCACCAAATTCGGACTGGAGTCGGGCGGAAACACTGAATCCATTCTGGCCAGCCTGCCCGCGACTGCAGCATGGGAATACAACTATTCGCCCCAGCCGGGAGGATTTGAAGAAAAAACACTCGGCCTGCTCAAAAAGGGCATCGACTGGATAAATCCTGAAAACAACCCATGATTTTTTCAGCACACATACCGCTTTTTTTCACCAACCTGCTGACCCTGGAGTGGCGGATTTTTTACACCTGCCTGGCCACCATTATTGTGAACCTGCCATTTGGCTACCTGCGCGGCGGATTGCAAAAATTTTCGGTGTGCTGGTTTGCGGCTATCCATGCGCCGGTGCCGTTGGTCATTCTCATCCGGCAGTTTCACGGACTGGAATTAAGCTGGTCGCTGGCGCCTTTTCTGCTGGGCAGCTTTTTTATCGGGCAGTTTCTGGGCCGGAAACTCTGGTCGGTATGGCCTTTGCGTAAAAACCAATATTCGTGTGCATTGTCCCGGTTTTTCAATTGATTTTTTTTTTTTGAACTGGTGGCAGAAATCCGAAACCTCCTGCCCGGTATCCGCCCAGACATGCCACCCGGCAATTGCATTGCCAGTTTCGCCTTCAATTCAAAGGATAAAATCTGCAATTTTGTAAATTTTACAAATTGATCGTATTTTTAGCCGATAAACTATTCAAATTAGTATGAAAACTACCACATTTACAGTACAACTCCTGCTGACAGGTATATTTTTTTCGATGATAAATCTGAACCTCTTTGCCCAGCCATCAGGTGGGCCATACGGTCCGGTTCAGAACTATTATGAACTGCCCGATGTGCCGGGAACTATTTATTATGTTTCTCCAGACGGCAACAGCGGTGCTTCGGGACAAACACCCGATATACCCACCACCATTGAATCGGCGGTCGAAAAAGCTGTTTCGGGCGACGCCATTATTATGCGCGGCGGTACATATCGAACCGGTAACCTCACTTTTAATCAGCGTATAGTAATTCAGCCGTATCAGGATGAACACCCTGTACTGAAAGGTACGCTGGTAGCTGATAGCTGGCAGCAGGCCGGAGATGGACTGTGGGTTACCCACTGGGATCATCTCTTTCCGGGAAAGCCGGAAGCCTGGTGGAACAGGGAGCGTAACGAACAGTTTACACCTATGCACCGCTTCAATAACGACGGAATTTTTATCGACGGGAAGTATTTGCAATCGGCGGGGAGTAAAGAAGAAGTGGATGAAACAACCTTTTTTGTGGATTACGATGATAAAAAAGTTTATATCGGGGTTGATCCGGCAGAAAAATTTATCGAAATAACGGCTTTCCGGAAAGCCCTGGTGCGCCCCAATGCAGAGGTGCGCGGTAAAAAACCCGATAAATACGGACCGGTTATCCGCGGCCTGGAAATTACCCAGTATCCCGACACTATGGTGCACATTGGTGACGATTTCTGGGTAATGGAACAGGATGCCGGCGATTTGACGGGTACTGTTTTCGAAAACTGTATTTTTTCCAACTGTTTCCGTATTGGCTTGTTTGCCATTGGCGACAGCCTGGTGATAAGGAACTGCGAGGTTCGGAATACCAACACCGAAGGACTTTACATTGTCGCTTCAAAAGATATACTGCTGGAAAAGAACATTATTGTCAACAATAATATCGAACGGTGGACCGGATTTTTCCCGGCAGCTGTAAAAATTTTCAACCAAACCGTTCGCGCCAAATGCAACGACAATTTGGTTATCGACCATCCTTACTCCAACGGCATTTGGTATGATGTAGGAAACAAAGATGGTGTTTTTGTGAATAACTGGATTCAAAATGTGGGCATGAAAAACCAGTCCTTCAATCCCAACAGCATCTGGACCGGGCAAAACGGTTTCTTTTTTGAGATATCAAAAGGTGCGGTATGTGCCGGAAATGTATTTGTAAACTGTGACCACAGCATTATGGTGCTGAACAGTTCGAATGTGAAAATATATCAGAACACTTTCATCAACAGCCAGGTATGTATAGCCCGCGATCAGCGAAGTGCCGAAGGAGATACTTTCGACTGGCATCCGCTCACAGGCCCCGGTGTGGAGGAACGCACCGGCCATGAGTTTGTAAACAACCTGCTTTACGGAGATGCCGGATTTAACGAACCGCTGTTGTTCGTGTGGCAACCCGAATCGATGTGTGACCGGTTAAAAAATCCGGCGCTTCGGCAGCTCGACAACAATGTGTATGTAAACGAACAGGTTTCGGAACCAATTATTCTGATGAGCCAGAAATTTGACGGCAAGTGCAGGGTAAGTGCAAATACGCCTTCAGAAATAAACAGCATAGTTACGGATTATGCAACACGGAGCATTAGCCTGAAGAATTACCGCGGGCCGCTATTCAAAAGTGTTCACCTTGGAAACTACCAGTTATTGGAAAATTTTCCGGGATTAAAAGCGGCAACCGATTTACCGGAATCCGTAAAAAAATTGATGGGAGTTTCGACCCCTGTTAACTGGCCGGGAGCTTTTAATCCTTACCCGGATAAGTAAAAAAAATGAACAGATTTGATTCAATACCAGTAATTTTAAGTCCAAACCTTTTCTGATTTTATTTTGTTTTTGGTAAAAAATTTGGAATGGCATTTGCGGCATCCCATTCTTTTTTTCCTTAAATTTGATCAAATCAAAAAAGCTTTTCCATATGGCACAAACTGATCGTAAACGGAATAAAGTTGCTGGTGAAAAAGCATTTGCGAAAGCCAACACAAACACAGAATCGATACCTGCTGTAAATGAAAGCGAAAAGAAACTCAGTAACCTGATTGAATTTGCTGACGATGGAATTCTGATAGGTTCACACGAAGGGTACATTACCGAAGCCAACTCCTGTTTTTGTGAGATAACTGGCAGAAAAAAGGAAGACCTCATTGGAAAAGACATCAGTCTCGGTAAATTTTTATTCACCTCCGAAAGTATTGAAAATGCACCATTTCGTTTCGATTTGTTGAAAAAGGGAGAAACTATTGTCAGCGAAAGGGAAATTTTACGCCCTGATGGGTCAACTTTGATGGTTGAGATGCGGACAAAAATGATGTCTGATGGCAGCTATCAATCTATTTTTCGTGATATCACCGGCCAGAAAAAAAAAGAAACCCAGCTCAGAAAATATGCGGAGGAACTCCGTAAGTTAAATGCCGATAAAGACTTGTTTATTTCTATTCTCGCCCACGACCTCAGCAACCATTTTAATTCCATCATCGCTTTTTTGGATATCCTGAAAAATAATTTCCGTAAGTTCACAAAAAAGGAGACCGAAGATCAAATAAAAATCGCACACGGCTCTGCAGAAACGGCTTTTTCTCTTCTGCAGGATTTTTTAGTATGGACAAAAGCGCAATCGGGGTTTATCCATTTTGAGCCGAAAATTTTGCGTTTTGTTTCCATTTGCAATGATGTTCAAAACAACCTGAAGTATTATGCCAAAGGGAAAAACATTACGTTACATTGCAGAATCCCTGATGATTTGGAGGTGAAAGCAGATGTTCAAATGATGAAAACCGTTTTGAGAAACCTGATTACCAATGCTATAAAATTTACACCTCCCCGGGGGAAAATAGAGGTATTTGCCGAAAAAAAGGAGAATATGGTGGAAATAACCGTTTCGGACAACGGCGTTGGCATTGAACCCGACATTCAGGAAAAACTTTTTAAAGATTTCAGCGCTTTTTCAACTGAAGGCACAAACGGGGAAAAAGGGAGTGGCCTTGGCCTTTTAATTTGTAAAATATGTATTGAAAAACACGACGGAAAAATCTGGGCTGAAAGCACACCCGGCAAAGGAAGTAACTTTAAGTTTACCGTGTCAGTACCCTAAAACCGCATTATTGTCGGGGGCAAACTGAACCGCTTCATTTATCATTAATTCATTATCCTGTGCCTTACCGGAGAAAGTTGAAAGTAAAATCAGTAAAAATATTTCGGCGCAGAAAAAAAAGACTTAAAGGTATTTTATTTGAAATAATGTTCACAAAAAACAGAACAACTTTTTTCCCGAAAGGTTTTTACAATTAATTAATATTTGTTGTATGACGCCAAAACACCTGTAAAACTGCAGTTCTTTAAAGAAAATATAATCAAATCTGCTGCACAACATCCTGATTGGAACTTTAACATTGAAATACTTTTTGTTTTTTTGTCCTACTAACATGATAGGATTGATAGGACAAACCATTTTTAAAATTAGATAAGATGAAAAATTTCAAATTAAGTTTTCTTTTAATAAACATCCTAACCATTGCATTAATGGTGGATGCCCGGGCGCAGGAGTTTTTTAAGTTGCAATCCGGTAACAGCAAACTCATTATCGAGGGAACGTCGTCGATACACGACTGGGAAATGGAAGCCGCTGATTTTAAAGCTGAAACACTGCTAAGAATAGATGGTAATACCATTTCGGAAATCAGCAAAATTGAATTTAAAACACCGGTTTCGGGATTAAAAAGCGGGAAAGGCATTATGGATAACAAAGCACACGATGCTTTAAAAAAGAAAAAATTCCCCGAAATAAAATTTGCGTTGAATAACAGCAGTAACGTGATCATTTCGGACTCAAAAACCACCCTTACCGGTCTGCTTACCATTGCCGGAAAATCGAAAGAAGTAAAACTTACAGCCGATTTGGACGTGGAAAATCAGCAGAAATTTCTTGTAAGCGGAAGCGTGCCCGTCAGAATGTCGGACTTTGGAATAGACCCGCCTACTGCAATGTTGGGGGCCATGAAAACCGGGGATGATGTGGTGGTAAAATTCAATCTGGAATTCCAAAAAAGCGACCACGAACTTTCGGGAAACTTTTAACAGTCAAAATAAAACACGAGATAAATCACTTAAATCCCTTATTAATTTAATGTTTTAAATATGAAAAATTTAATCATTGTATTTTTTGCAGTGCTCATTAGCATGCCCTCTTTTTCACAAAATTTTGAAAAAGAAAAAATTGATGATCAGGAATTTACAAACCTGAAAGTAAAAGTAGGTGCCGATTTTGCACTTCAGTTGCAGGCGTTGGATCATGAGGCTCCTGTTGAACTGATTGATTTGAAGAATAACTTTAACCTTCCAACTGCAAATTTGAGTATTACAGCAGATTTGGCGCCGGGTATCCAGTTGTATATCAACAACTACATGTCGTCGCGCCATCACAATGAAGCGTGGGTTGAAGGAGGCTATTTAACCATCGACAAAATGCCTTTTTTGCCGGCAACCGACAATTTAATGCAATACCTCACCATTAAAGCAGGGGTAATGATGCCCAACTATGGCGACGCCCACTTTTACCGCAGCAACAACGCGGGGGTAATTAACAACCCGTTTGTGGGCAACTGGATTATGGATGCCTACACCACTAATCCCGGCCTGGAAGTGATGTACCGCAACAACGGCTTTTTAGCGCTGGTGGGAACCAACAACGGCCGCATGAACTACGGCCGCGGAAACGATTTGGGTGAAGACCTGGTTTTTAACTGGAAACTGGCTTACGACACCGATGTTACCGAAGATTTGAGATTGCGTGCAAGCCTTTCCGGCTATCACGTAGGCGAAGGCCACAGCGGATCAACCTTGTGGGATGGCGACCGCGCAGGCGCCCGCTACTACAATGTTATGCAAACTGCCGAAGCCGAAGGAGACAATTTCCGGTCGGGACGCTGGAGCCCCGGCGCCAACCAAACCGAAATGAACAGCTACATGGCCAATATTTTTGCACAGTTTCACGGACTGGAAGTTTTCGGAATTTACGAAACCATGAAAGGTGTACGTAGCGGAAACGACCAGAACTTCACCCAAACGGCGCTTCAGGCTATTTACCGCTTGGGAAGTTTTTATGTAGGAACCCGTTTAAACAAAGTCGATAACAACGACGGTTCGACAGTTAGCCGCACCAACCTGGGCGGCGGATGGTACATGACCGACAATGTAATTGTAAAACTCGACCATGTAACTCAAAAATACGACGGGCCTGCTCACGGAAGTATCGACGGCGGCAAGTTTAACGGCCTGGTGCTCGAAGCAGCTATTTCATTCTGACCTTTTTGGTAGTTTTTAATAAATCAGTTGTCCGAAGGGAAAAAACCTTCGGACAACTTTTCAACGACAATCTGAAACGAACAAATGTTGAAGTTTTTTACATACCTCTTTTATTTTGCAGCAGCTTTTCTGATGTATTCCCACGGCAGTGCGGCAGAAACAGATAAAAGCAAGGCTGATGCAGAATCTGAATGCAACAATTTTATCTTGATTCAGGGGTCTTCAAACATTAACCGGTTCATGTTGGTCAACCAAAGTCCTCACATTAGTACCGACGGTGAGCCCAAAGGGTTTTCCGGGAACCGGGAGATTCAAATTCCGGTTGACGGATTTACCGCTGCAAACAACCATATGCTAAACGATTTTTACGATATGGTAAAAGCATCGGAATATCCTTATATTCATATTGCAATTGAACCGAGAAGCAGGGCCGATTTTGACGAAACCACAGGATTAACCAATTTTAAAACCGAAATCACACTGGCCGGAAATTCAAACAGCTACACAGTGCCTTGCGAAATTGCTTTTTGCGAAAATTCCGCCTATCTTTTAAAAGGGAGTTTAAAAATTGAACTCACCGATTTTAATATCGATCCACCTGAAAAAGTTTTTGGCGCGATAAAAGTGAAAAACGAGGTTTTTATTAACTTTGTTTTTAAACTGAAGAACGAAGAGACTTTAACCGAAAAAATTACATTTTGAAATTCAGCACAAAAACAAGGTATGGAATACGCGCAATTCTGGAGATTGCTTTGAACAGGGATGCAAATGGGATTTATCAGAAAGAAATTTCCCAAAATCAGGATATTTCTTACAAATACCTTGATCAAATAATAAATGCATTAAAAGTTGCCGGGCTGGTTACAAAAGCTGGCGGACGCAAAAGCGGCTATGTTTTAACCCGCGAACCCTCCGAAATTACCGTTTACGACATACACAACGCTTTTGAGCCCGGGATTTGTGTAATCGACTGCCTGTCCATCAATTTTTCATGTGAGCGGGAAAAATTCTGCTCGCTGAGAGGATTTTGGGGCCGGCTGAACAATCAGATTATCGAATACTTCAAATCTACCACTATAAAAGATTTAATGGAAGAGCAGGTCAGGCTGGATGATTTTGTGCAGGTACAAAATTAGCCCGTTAGCGGGCTCAGATCATTTACAGATTGTCAAAAATTTTACAACCTTTTCCCAAAATTGTGTAAAACAATTTCCAGGATTTAACTGTTATTTTGTTGATTGTTAAAGTAAAATGTTGAAAAAAATCAGTCATATCGTTCTGTCACTTTTGTTGCTTTCTGCAACAACCGGGTTGGCTGTATCAAAACATTACTGCGGTGAAAGCCTGATTTCCATGGATTTTTTTGATGAGGCGGAAACTTGCTGCGATGATGGCAATTGCTGCCACAATGAATCTGCGTTTTACCAGGTTGATGAAGATTTTTCAGCACCCGTTTTTTCACAACTGCCTTCCGTTACCGCCATCGATTTACTGGTTGACGTGTCTGACCTATCATTCGATTGGTACCCGCGTGAAAGCCCTGCTGATTTTATAATTGAAAAAGATATACCCCCGCCACCCAATATTCAAACTTTTCTGTCGCTGAAACAGGCATTTCTTTTATGATTTAGTTTCTTCTGCCCCTGCTTTGCGTTGTTCAGGTTAAAAACTTCGCACGGGTTAATTGTTATAATTTATCAGAAGGATTAAATCATAAATTACAAATATGCTCAATAAGATCATACGTTTTTTTCTGGAAAACAAATTAGTTACGGTTTTACTTTTAACAGGTTTGGTAGCCTGGGGAATTGTAACTTCACCATTTGGATGGGATACCGGAATATTGCCGTCCGACCCGGTTCCGGTAGATGCCATCCCCGACATTGGCGAAAACCAGCAGATTGTTTTCACTGAATGGATGGGACGTTCTCCCCAGGATATTGAAGATCAGATTTCTTATCCGCTCACCACTTCTTTACTGGGAATTCCCGGTGTAAAATCCATCCGCAGCTCCTCTATTTTCGGATTCTCGAGCATCTACATCATTTTCGACGAAAACATCGAGTTTTACTGGTCGCGTTCCCGCATTCTCGAAAAGCTGAATTCGCTTCCCGCTGGATTGTTGCCCGAAGGGGTACAACCTGCACTGGGTCCCGATGCCACGGCTTTAGGACAGGTTTTCTGGTACACCATCGAAGGCCGCGATAAGGACGGCAATCCGACCGGTGGCTGGGATTTGCACGAAATACGGACCGTGCAGGATTTTTACGTGAAATACGGGTTGAATTCCGCAGAGGATGTTTCGGAAGTAGCATCCATCGGGGGTTTTGTGCAGGAGTACCAGGTGGACGTAAACCCGGATGCATTAAAAGCCTACAACATCCCGTTGCACAAAGTGATGATGGCGGTACGGAACTCCAACAGGGATATTGGCGCAAAAACCATTGAAATCAACCAGGCCGAATACCTGGTGCGCGGCCTGGGCTACATTAAAAGTGTGGAAGACCTCGAAAAAGCAGTGGTTGCCGTAAACGACAATGTGCCGGTTCGTATTGCCGATATTGGCGTGGTGACCCTCGGTCCCTCCACCCGCCGCGGAGCCCTGGACAAAGACGGCGCCGAAGTGGTAGGCGGCGTGGTGGTTGCCCGCTACGGTTCCAACCCGCTCCATGTCATCAACAACGTGAAAGACAAAATTGCGGAAATAGCGCCGGGCTTACCTAAAAAAGTGTTGCCCGACGGTACTGAAAGCCAGCTCACCATCGTGCCGTTTTACGACCGCACCCAACTGATTTATGAAACCCTCGGTACCCTGGAGGAGGCGCTTTCGCTGCAGATTCTGATTACTATTCTGGTAATTATTGTAATGATTTACAACCTGCGCGCTTCACTGCTTATTTCCAGCCTGCTGCCCATTGCCGTGCTCATGGTTTTTATTTCCATGCGCTACGCCGGCGTGGATGCCAACATTGTGGCCCTTTCGGGTATTGCCATTGCCATCGGTACCATGGTCGATTTGGGAATCATTCTTTCTGAAAATATTGTGAAACATATCGATGAAGCGCCGCCGGGGCAAAAACTTCTTGAAACCGTTTATAAAGGTGCTTCGGAAGTGGCGACTGCCATTTTAACGGCGGTTTCTACCACTATCGTCAGTTTTATTCCGGTATTCACTATGCAGGCAGCCGAAGGGAAACTGTTCGGGCCGCTGGCGTTTACCAAAACTTTTGCATTGGTGGCGGCGCTCATTGTGGCGTTGTTTATCCTGCCGGCGTTTGCCCACTGGTTTTTTGGGGCGCGGATAAAAAACAAAGTCATTGCAAAATGGGCGAATTTGGCCCTGACCGTTATCGGCCTGGTTGCGCTGATTGCAGGTTACTACTGGGGCGGCGCGTTGTTGTTTTTGTTTGGAATTTCAGGTTTTCTGAAAGCTTTTTTCTACCATGAAGAACAAAATCTTTCAAATGGTGTAAAATGGTTGCTCAACCATTCCGGGTTGGTTATAGCCGGACTGGGCGTTATCTGGTTGCTGGCCAATTACTGGATGCCGCTGGGCGCTT
>CAZXHP010000138.1:1504-10384 GCA_964639655.1 uncultured Mariniphaga sp. | reverse complement strand
TTTTCTAATCTCAAGTTTTTTGTCTTTTAAACCATATGGCAATCAGTATGAACGACGCCGGGGCGCCTATAACCCAAATCATGCTTGTAAGAATAAAAATGGTTTCCGAGGTGTCCATCATACTGTAGCCGGTTTGCCCTACAGCAGAGAGAATTTGCACGATTAGCAATCCTTTTATCCATTTTTCAAGTTTTCCGTTTTTAAAGATAAAACCGGCAAAAAACATGGAGATAGCCATATAAATATAAGAATTTGCCAATGCATTATAAACGGAATGGGCATTATCGGGAATAAACATTTCTATACCGTTTGTTTCGCCTGCAGCCAGACTTTGGCGCACCGCAACTGCCTGTATATTATAGTTAATGCTGGCCATAACGGCATAAATAATTCCGACGGACAGGGCAATTAAGCTCCATAACCGTTTGTCTTCGGGTAAAACCCGGTGGATACAAACCAACATTATTATATAGGATAATGCCAGGAAAAGAGAAGGATAAATCAATGTTAATCTCGAAATTCTGTACGCCCCGGCATAAGCTTCTAAATTATTCCACTCCGGTACAGGCCTGAAAACATCCTGCATGTTGAAAGTTATAAACCATAATACCGAAAAAGCAGCCGATAAAATAGCAGTCCACATTCCAAGTCTGATTTCGTTTTTTTTCATTACAGTCGTTTTTGGTCTTTTTCCGGTTTACAAAAAATCAGGGGAGCTAAATTAGGGATTGCGGGTGGAAAAAACAAACGTTTTGGCATGCAGTTCCCGTTTTTCAGTTCAACACTAAAATACAGAAAATTAACAGCCGTTTTCCGGTTGAAAAAAATCTTTCTTCCAACTTCTTTTCGTTTAATTTGTTGGGAAATAAAAACAATTATGGAATATCGAATTGAAAAAGACACGATGGGCGAGGTAAAAGTTCCCGCCGGTAAATACTGGGGTGCACAAACCGAACGTTCGCGCAACAATTTTAAAATTGGTCCGGCAGCTTCCATGCCGGAAGAAATAATAAATGGATTTGCCATTTTGAAAAAAGCAGCAGCTTTTGCCAACTGCGAGCTGGGCGTTTTGTCTGAGGAGAAAAGGGATTTTATTGCCCGGGTGTGTGACGAAATCCTGGCGGGAGAGCTGTATGATCAGTTTCCGCTGGTGATTTGGCAAACGGGCTCGGGCACACAAAGCAACATGAATGTGAATGAAGTAATTGCCAACCGTGCGCAGGTGCTTGCCGGAAGAAAGCCGGGCGAAGGCGAAAAAATTCTGCAACCCAACGACGATGTGAACAAGTCGCAATCGTCCAACGACACGTTTCCCACTGCCATGCACATTGCTGCCTACAAAACAGTGGTTGAAAAAACCATTCCGGGTATCGAAAAACTGCGCGATACATTGCATCAAAAATCCGATGCGTTTAACAATGTGGTAAAAATTGGCCGTACCCACCTGATGGATGCCACTCCTCTTACTCTGGGCCAGGAGTTTTCGGGGTATGTAGCCCAATTGAATCACGGACTGAAAGCACTTCGTAACACACTGGAACACCTTTCGGAACTGGCACTGGGTGGCACTGCCGTGGGAACCGGACTGAACACCCCGGAAGGTTACGATGTGCTGGTGGCTCAAAAAATTGCTGAATTTACCGGACTTCCGTTCGTGACCGCACCCAACAAATTTGAAGCTTTGGCTGCGCATGATGCTATGGTAGAAACCCACGGCGCGTTAAAACAACTGGCCGTTTCGCTCAATAAAATAGCCAACGACATCCGTTTGCTGGCCTCCGGGCCGCGCTCGGGCATCGGCGAATTGATTCTGCCGGCCAACGAACCCGGTTCTTCCATTATGCCCGGCAAGGTAAATCCTACACAAAGCGAAGCCCTCACCATGGTTTGCGCACAGGTGATGGGAAACGATGTGGCCATTTCGGTGGGCGGAACACAGGGCCATTTCGAACTGAATGTATTTAAACCGATGATAGCGGCCAACTTCCTGCAAAGCGCCCGACTGCTGGGCGATGCGTGCGTTTCGTTTAACGCCAACTGCGCTGCGGGCATCGAACCCAATTACCCGGTGATTGAAAAGCTGGTAAACAACTCGCTGATGCTGGTTACGGCGCTGAACACCAAAATTGGTTATTACAAGGCAGCAGAAATAGCCCAGGCGGCCCATCAAAACGGCACCACCCTGAAAGAAGAGGCGGTCCGCCTTGGCTATGTTATGGCTGAACAATACGACGAATGGGTGAAACCGAAAAATATGACGGGTAATTTATAAAGTATAAATCAGGTGATTGTTTACCTCGGTTCCGCGGCAAACGGGTATGTGAACGGCGAAAAAATTAAAGTTACCGGTAACGGATCGCAGGCCATGCTCACCTCTCTTTTCCGGGGCGGATGAGGCCAGTTTATTATACATTGAGATTTACGGTTGCCCCCAATTTTTCCTTACTCCCCGTCATAATTTAGTCTTTGGGGTTTTCTTTAAGCTGTTTTAAAAACCGGTCAAAATCCGATTCAAATAATTTATCCTGAACAACCCGGAACTTTTCGTACTCGCTTTCGGCTTTTATTTTTGCTTCGAGCATCGAAATTTTTCCTGAGTTGCGAAGGATTGGATAGTCGGATAATTCAAGGGGTTTCTATCTCTTTCTCCTGTGTTTTTCCTTCCATAGCGCCTTGTTGAGTGGTTAGTCGGAAATTCCGACACACCACATTTTCGTCGAGTTCGCCATCGGCAAATATCTGTTTCAAATGTTCGGTAATGGTGCTTCGTCCTTTTTCAAAAAGTTCGGCAAGAAGCTTTTGCGTAAGCCACAGGGTTTCATCCTTAAAAAACACATCGATGTTCACTTTCCCATCGGCAGTTTTAAAGATGACAAAGTTGGGGAACTATAGCAAAACTGTAAGTCGCAACATTTTCTTCTGCTCCAAAATAAAAACAAAATACCGTGTTGGTTTGTAGTAAAGAAGACAGAAAAATGCGATGAACGACAACGAGTACATCTTTCATTTATATGAAATCGCGCGGTACCTGAACAAGGAGTTTTCACTGCATTCGGCACTGCGAAAAGCACTGGAAAAAACCGTGGAGTTGTTACACCTCGAAACGGGCTGGATTTGGCTGGTGCAGGAGGATACCAAATCGGTTTACCTGGCCGCTTCCTACAACCTGCCCCCGGCACTTAGCCGTTACCCCGAACGGCTTTCGGGCCGCTGTTTCTGCATCGACCGCTACCTGGCAAACGGTATTTCCAAAGCGCGCAACATCAGTGAAATAACCTGTACACGCCTTCAAAACATCACGTCGGGAACACGCGGATTAAAATTTCACGCCACCATTCCCATTACCATCGATGGCCGGAAAATTGGGCTGATTAACCTGGTGAGCAAAAAAACGCAACAGCTCGATGAAAAGGTGCTTTCCGTTTTAAACACCATCAGCGAGTTGGTGAGTATCGCCATCCAAAGAACCCGGACGCAGGAGTTGCATGGAAAAACCAACATACCCGGCAACACTTTGGCGCCCGATTTATTTGACCGGATTTTGGTACCGCGAATGGAAGAACTTATTTCCCGACTGAAAAAAATCAATTCGCTGGCTAAAAAAGGGGAAAGCATTGCAGCCTCCAATTACCTGAACGATACTATCCGGGAGGCAGAAGGGCTACACCGGCAAATTACGCTTATTCTTGAAGAGACACAGGAACAGGCAGATGAAAAAACACCGGAACAACGATTCCACTACCCCTCTTCGCCCCTGACCAGCCGGGAACTGGAAGCGCTGACGCTCGTAAAAAAAGGTTATACCAACAAACAAATTGCCGAACAGCTATTTATTTCGGAACGCACGGTAAAATTTCACATTTCATCTATTTTGTCGAAACTGCTTGCCCGCACCCGCACCGAAGCAGTGGAAACAGCCATTCAAAGAGGACTGCTGGGTATTTGAACCCCTTTTTTGTTGTGCCCACCTGTCCGATCGTACAGGTATATTTCCGGCCTTTGGGCCGTTTTTTCGCTGTAGTTTCTGCTCCATCTTTGCATGCAGTAAAAACATTAAAGTTTAGAGCCATGAAAACAGAACATGATATGGCAACTATCCGGAAGGTAGTCGCTGAAACGGAACAGTATCAAAATGATCCGGAAAAATTTGTACGGCTTTTTACCTCCAATGTTCATCTGATAAATGTGGTTGGAAAACGAGTTGAAGGTAGAGACGAACTTTACGGAATGATGAAGAAAGCCGTACAGACTTCATTATCCGAAATCAACACCAAAAATGAGTTGCTCCGCATCGATTTTCTGAAACCGGACGTAGCCCTGGCGAAGTGTATCAAACACATTTTCGTTACTCGGAACGGACAACCCATTGAAAAAGCGAAAGCAGCGCTCACCTTTGTACTGATAAAAAACGATAAAAGATGGATGATTTCCTCTGCTCAAAATACACTGATGAATGAAAAGGCGATTCAAACTATCGAATCGAATAACATTAAATCATCCGAAAAACATATTAAAGTTATAACAGATTAAAAGAAATAACCATGAAAACAATTATTCTTACAGGCAGTGTCAGAAAAGGAAGGCAGTCGCACAAGGCGGCACACTACATCGCCGGCATGTTAAAGGGGCGAAACGTTGAAACCGACCTGATCGATCTTACCCAAACACCGTTGCCCATTTTGGGTACGCAAGAAGCTGAAACTTCCGAAGCAATAAACAACATCGCCCGTGTTGGCGCACGTATTACCGAAGCCGACGCCCTGATTTTTGTAACGCCCGAATACCACGGCAGTTTTTCGGGCGTGCTGAAAAACGCATTGGAACATTACTGGGAGGAATTTCAGAAAAAACCGGTGGCCGTGGTGGCCGCCTCGTCAGGCAGGATGGGAGGCATTAACGCCTCTACCCAACTGCAACATGTTATTTTGAGTTTGGGCGCTTTCCCCATGCCCTACAAACTGCTTATTTCAGAAATTCACAACGCATTCGATGAATCGGGCAAACCAAAAAACGAACGAATCATTAAAAGTACCGCCAAGTTCCTGGACGAACTGCTATGGTTTGCCGGCGCACTGTACCGGGCAAAAAGAGAACCCGAAGCGATGAATACAAAATAATAATAACAGTGGTGTCCGGTAAAAATTGTTTTTTAGAAATAGAAACAGAATAAAATGAACATCTCATTGAAAATAAATTATTTGCAATTAACGGCTAAAGCCAGTTTTTCTTTCTTCAAATTTAACCCCCGGCTTAAGCCGGGGGCAATAAATCCGCATTATTCAAGGGCTTCAGCCATTAATCTTTTATTTAACCGGACACTATTGTAATAATAACTTAAATTATCAGTGATATGAATTTAAAAGTTGACACCGGGGCATATTTTGAACGAATTGGCTATTCCGGCCCGCAAAAGCCAACACCAGAAGTTTTAAAAGAACTTCACCTGCTCCATCCCCGGGCCATTGCATTCGAAAACCTGAATCCTTTTATGAGGTTACCGGTGCCGCTCGATGCACCCTCTATTCAGAAAAAATTACTTTTTGAAAACCGGGGTGGCTATTGTTTTGAACAGAATTCGCTGTTCA
The DNA here is from genome assembly GCA_964639655.1 of uncultured Mariniphaga sp. Classification (GTDB taxonomy): domain Bacteria; phylum Bacteroidota; class Bacteroidia; order Bacteroidales; family Prolixibacteraceae; genus Mariniphaga. The sequence goes on along the minus strand of CAZXHP010000138.1, from coordinate 4,799 downwards.
GGCTTGTGCTTGAAGAATTGGGATTTAAGGTGAAAGGACTGGCGGCGCGTGTACGCTGGAATGTGCCGGAAGACCGAATCACTCCGCGCGGACACATGCTTTTGCTCGTGGAAACCGAAGGTCGCAGATACATTTCAGACGTGGGATTTGGCGGCATGGTGCTTACCGCTCCCTTGCTGTTGAAGCCGGATATTGTTCAGGAAACACCTCACGAACCATTCCAACTGAAAATTGTTAATGAGAATTACGTAGTTCAGGCGAATGTCAGAAAAGAATGGAAAACGCTGTACAGTTTTAATTTAAGTGAACATTTAAAGGAGGACTACGAAATAACAAACTGGTATCTCTGCAATCATCCGAAATCACATTTTGTAACCGGTTTAATGGCTGCCCGTCCGGATACCGACCCTGCACGGCGTTATACACTTAACGGGAATTTATTTTCAGTTCACCGGTTAAACGGCGAAACTAAAAAAATAGAGCTGTCCTCTGTCGGTGAACTGAAGGAAATCCTTGGACAAATTTTTGGGATAACCCTTCCCGATTTACCGGAAACGGATATCGCTTTAAAAAGAATAGTTGAAAATAAGGAGATTACAGCATGAACACAAATCGTTTTTCCACAAAAATTACCCTACTGCTGGTAAGTACCTTAACGGTAATGGCCGGAGCCACTATAGCTCCCGCACTTCCATCTCTTCAGGCACACTTTTCCGAGGTGAAAAACGTAGGGCTCTGGATTCGGCTGGTGCTTACATTGCCCGGCCTGTTTATAGTGCTGGCAGCGCCTGTTGCCGGATATTTGTTAGACAGGGGAAGCCGATTACGTTTGCTTGTTCCGGCCATGCTCCTTTACGGTATTGCGGGCAGTTCGGGCCTTTACCTCGATTCGGTGGGCAGTATCCTTGCCGGTCGCGCATTACTTGGTGTGGCGGTGGCCGGGATTATGACCAGCGCCACTACGCTTATAGCCGATTATTACGAAGGACCGGCACGCTCCCGGTTTATGGGCTGGCAAGCCGCTTTTATGAACCTCGGCGGCGTTATTTTTCTTACCTCCGGCGGAGGGCTCGCCGAACTGGGATGGCGCTGGCCGTTTGCCATCTATCTGCTGGCCATCCTGATGATACCGCTTGTTTTTACAGCGCTCGGAGAGCCGGAAAAACCAACCGCAAAAAAAGAATTTTCCAAAACCGAAAGTAACGGGAAAGCGAAAGCAGGTTTCTCCCCACTGTTGATTTTTATTTATGGCGTGGCTTTCGGAGGTATGATTATCTTTTATTTTATTCCGGTTCACATTCCGTTTTATCTAGAGAAACTGACGGGCGCCGGCCCCACCATAAGCGGAATGGCAATCGCTCTGGCTACTTTTTGCAGTACAGTGACAGCCTTTAGCTACGGGCGAATAAGAAACCGGCTGGGATACCTTTCTATTCTCGCTTTAACCTTTGGATTAATGGGAATTGGTTACCTTTTAATCGCATTGGGCAACAGTTATCCGGTTGTACTTACAGGACTTTCCGTAGGCGGTTTGGGAATGGGTCTCATGTTTCCCAACCTGAATGTATGGTTAACCACCGAAGTCCCGGCTGCCGTTCGCGGACGCGCTGTGGGAGGTTTTACAACCGCCGTATTTCTCGGGCAGTTTATTTCGCCTGTTGCCGGGCAGCCCATTGTCGATCTGTTTGGTATAGGTAAACTTTTTGGTATTGCCGGGATTTTTTTGCTGAATATTTCCCTCGCAGTTATCGTTTGGAAAAAACCGATTCTCGATTTTACCCGGCAGGTGAAACAGCGGGAGGTGAAACAGGATACAGTTACTGAAACGGTTTCTGTTAAAACAAAATCACAAAAAAATGGAATATTCTTAAAACGGTAAAACCAATTGAATTTGGATTTTACCGAAACCAATGCCGGAAAATCTTATTTTTGTTCGTTTCTGAATTGTACTTTTAAAATTTATGCGCTGGACAAAAAAACAAATTTCAATTTTGGCGATTGTTGCCATTACCTCGTTTATGGGGACTTTTTTAATATCGTCGGTAAATATTGCCTTACCGGCAATCGAAAAAAGTTTTGGGTTGAATGCTGTGACGCTGAGTTGGGTAATCACTTCATTTTTGCTGGCAACCGCCATGTTTTTACTGCCTGTGGGCCGCTGGGGAGATTTAACCGGAATCCGGCGTATTTTTAAAATAGGTATTACCATTTTTACGGTATCGTCGGTTGTTTGTGGACTTGCGACTTCGGGTTTCTGGCTCATTTTATTCCGGTTTATACAGGGAATTGGCGCTGCTTTTTCAAGCACCACCGGTCCGGCCATTCTGGTATCTGCCTTTTTACCACAGTACCGCGGAAGAGTGCTGGGCATGTCGGTTTCGGCGGTGTATCTCGGTTTGGCATTCGGGCCTTTTGCCGGAGGTTTTTTAACCCAGTACCTGGGCTGGCGGTCCATCTTTTTTGTTTCATCTGCTTTGGGTGTTCTCACAGTAATCATTGCATTTTTATTTTTGGGAAAAGACAGTCGGGACAGTACTTTGGCGAAAAAACCCGATTTGAAAGGAACCTTTTTTTATATGGCCGGCCTGGTGGCAATGGTTTACGGCTCTTCACGTATTCCTGCCATTGCAGGATGGCTATTGATGGCTGGCGGCTTTTTGGCCCTGGTTTTTTTCTGGTGGCTGGAAAGCCGGTCATCCATGCCTGTTCTCGAAACAAGACTGTTTACCCGTAACCGTTTGTTTGCTTTTTCCAACCTGGCTGCGCTCATCAATTACAGCGCCACATTTGCCATCGTGTTTTTGCTGAGTTTGTATTTGCAGAAAATAAAGGGTCTGTCTCCGCAAAATGCCGGTACTATTCTGGTTGCCCAACCGGCTATGATGGCTGTTTTTTCGCCTGTTGCAGGCCGGCTTTCCGACCGCATTCAACCCAGGTACCTGGCAACTTTGGGGATGACCATGTGTACCGTTGGTCTGGCTGCATTCGCCTTTTTGTCGGGAACCACGCCCATTGTGTTAATTGTTGCTCTGCTGCTCTGGGTAGGTCTCGGATTTGCTTTTTTCTCCTCACCAAATATGAACACGATTATGAGTTCGGTTCAAAAAAACCAGTTGGGACTTGCCTCCGGTTCGGCGGCAACCATGCGGGTGGTGGGGCAGATTGTAAGTATGACTATTGCCACTTTGTTTTTTGCAGGAATGATGGGCAACCAGGCTATTGAATCGGTGCCCGGTAACTTGTTTTTGAAAGCGATGAAATGGGGATTTATTACTTTTTCGTTTATAAGTGTTGC
>CAZXHP010000138.1:0-1404 GCA_964639655.1 uncultured Mariniphaga sp. | reverse complement strand
ATCGGTCGTTCCGATTTGGTTATTCTTGCGGTTAAAGCCTGGCAAATAAAAGAAATCCTTGACGACCTGAAATTTTTGATCCACCCCATCACAGCGTTACTTCCGTTGCAGAATGGGGTGGTGGCTGCCGAAGAACTTGCAGAAGTCATCGACAAGAAGCACATTATTGGCGGATTGTGCCGAATCATCAGCAAAATTGAAACGCCGGGTGTAATTCACCATTTTGGAGTGGCTTCCCCAAAAATTACCTTTGGCGAACGGGATAACTCTAATTCAGAACGGCTTCAAATCCTAAAATCAATATTTGACAAAGCCGGAATTGCGTCGGAAATCTCGCCGGATATTGAAGCTGAACTCTGGAAAAAGTTTCTGATGATTTGTGTGAGCGGCCTGCTCGCTGTTACCCGAACCACATACGGCGAACTGAGAGAAATGAAGGAGACCCGGCAGCTTATGTTCGAACTTTTTACCGAAATTTACACCCTTTCCCAAAAGAAAAAAATTCGGATTGAACCCGATTTTGTGGATAAAACGATGAAACTCATCGATAAACTCCCGTACGATTCCACGTCGTCGCTTACCCGCGACGTTTGGGAAGGAAAACCTTCTGAAATTGAATACCAGAACGGAACTGTTGTCCGACTCGGACTGGAACATAATGTTGAAACTCCTGTAAACCGATTTGTTTACCATTGTATTTTGCCAATGGAACGGAAAGCCCGAAATAACAACAACAATTAAATTTGAATCTGTAATTATGAAAATGAAATTTTTTTGGAAAAAGGGATGGTTCAAACAAACGAGCGAAATTTATGCACAAAATACCTGTATCGGTACATTAACGGAAAAAACCTGGTCCAATTCGGCAACCGGTGAAATCAACGGAAAAAAATATCATTTCCAAACTCAGGGTTTTTTAAAACAAAATACCTTGATAATCGATGGGGAAAACAATTCTGTAATCGGACATATCAATTACAATTCATGGATGACGAGGGCAAAAGTTGAATACCCCGGTGGCACTGCCGACTGGAAATACAACAACAATTGGAATACAAAATGGCGTTTGACCGGCACAAACGGAACGCAAATCGATTTTTACGGTCATGTAAACAAAGGAAAAATTGAGTGTAACAATCAGGATGATCTGCTTATTCTGACAGGCCTTTACATTACAAATTATTACTGGCAAATAACATTGGCTATATTGATTGCCGTTTTTATACCTCTCTGGCTTTCTGCTACCTAAATACAAAATTTCGCCTATCTCCCAAGGAATTTTAAAGTTCCGCGGTGGAACAACGTTAGGGTGAAAAAAATAACAAAAAAGCTGTCGCAACTCACACCCTTTTTTGCCGCTATACCCAATTGGAATTTTACATTTTACGCCCTAAATTTGTTGAA
>CAZXHP010000137.1:0-10453 GCA_964639655.1 uncultured Mariniphaga sp. | reverse complement strand
GCCACAAATTCACCGGTTTCAAAACCCTGGTTGAATGTGCCGCTCATTTCCAGTTTTTCAATCAGCTCATCCGGAATGGGTTCGCCGGTTTGGTAATGGCGTGCATAAACTTTCAGCACTTCAGGTTCGGCAGCCCAGTGTTCCATCACCTGCGACGGCAGCTCCACAAAGTCGCGGGGTACATTTCCGGCAGTGCGGTCATACGGACCATCAGCAAACAGGCCGTGAAGCGCATGTCCAAACTCATGGAAAAATGTGGAAACTTCTTCGAAGCTAAGTAAAGCCGGCGTATCTCCGGAAGGACGGGTAAAATTCATTACAATGGAACCAATTCTTGGAATACGTTCCCCGTTACGGTAAGTAGCGCTCCTGAACGCGGTTGACCATGCTCCTACCCTTTTCCCGTCGCGCGGGTGAAAATCCATGTACATCACGCCCAGTTTTGAACCGTCGGCTTCCAGCACTTCATAAACTTCGGCTTCTTCGTGATAAGTTGGCCAGTCGCGCGGTTCAAGTTTCAAGCCGTAAAGCCTTTCCACCACATAAAACAATCCTTTTTTGGCATTGTCGAGGCTGAAATAAGGTTTCAACGCCGCTTCATCGAGGTCGAATTTTTGTTTCCGTAATTTTTCAGCATAATACCACCAGTCCCACGAAGCCAGCTTAAAATTGCCTCCTTCACGGTTGATAATTGCCTGCATTTCATCGCGGTCTTTTTTTGCCATTTCCATGGCCGGATTCCACAGTTGCATCAGGAATTCGTAAACGGCTTCGGGGGTTTTGGCCATGTTTACGTCAATCACATATTCTGCGTGGTTGTTAAAACCCAACAGTTCAGCCCGTTCATCGCGCAGTTTTACAATATTTTTAATAATCTTCTTGTTGTCGTGTTCATTGTCGTTGTCGCCCCGCATAAAATAACCGCGGTACAGTTTTTCGCGCAAATCACGGTTTTCTACGTATTGAAGGAAAGGAATCATGCTGGGTTTGGCCAGGGTGAACACCCATTTGCCTTCTTCTCCGGCTGCTTTGGCATCCTCTGCAGCGCGGGCAATCACGTCATCGGGCAATCCGGCCAAATCTGCTTCATTGTCAATGACCAACTTAAAGTTACGGTTGGTTTCGGCCAGCAGGTTTTCGCCAAACTGTAAACTCAGTTTCGACAGCTCTTCGTTCAGGGTTCTCAGTTTTTTCTGATCTTCGGCAGAAAGATTGGCGCCGTTGCGTACAAAATCTTCGTAGTATTTTTCGGTTGCCCGCATCTGTTCTTTGTCCAGTCCCAGTTCGTGGCGACGCTCATATATGCTTTTTATTTTTTTAAACAATTCGGCATTCAACGAAATATTGTCACGATGTTGTGTCATCAGTGGCGAAATTTCGCGGGCCAGTGCCTGCATTTCGTCGTTGGTATTGGCCGAGTTCAGCGGATAAAATGTGCCGGTAACCTTGCTCAATAACTCTCCCGATTTATCGAGTGCCAGCATGGTATTTTCAAAAGTAGGTTCTGCAGTGTTGGCAACGATGGCATCGACCTCGGCTTCCCGCTGCGCAATCCCCTCTTTAATCGCCGGCAGAAAATGTTCAACTTTTATTTCCCCGAAAGGAGGAACTTCGTAAGGAGTGGTCCAAACTTTAAAAAAAGGATTTTCCATATTTGTGTCAGCTTCTTTTTTTTGATTTTGGCATGAAAACATCACCACACCAAAAACAAAAATTAAAATAAAAGATTTCTTCATTTTGTTCATTTTTTCTACGATTTTAAAGGCACAAAAATATTATTTTTCCACTCTTATTTAATGATTCTTATTAGGTCTTTCAGTTTTTTTCGAATAATGTACAACTCTTACTTTCTTCATTTCGTGCCCGGTGAATTTTTTTTCAAATCCAAATCACTACATCAACAGTTTTCCCTTTTTCGAGGTTTTCATTTTTTCTGATTTCAGTTTTTAGCGGAAGCAAATACGTATTTATTTTAGTATCGAACCAGATAGCTGATTTCCAAACACTACTGCCAATTTTTGCCGATACCTTTAATCTGCCCCAACCTTCTTCCTGCCACTTAAGGTTTTCCCTTATTTCTTTTGAAAAATGAACAGGAAGCGAAACAAAATACCAGCCACCCGGTTCGGAATACCGCCAGATTTTTGCAGAAAACATATATTTAATTTTACCGATCATTTAAATTGTACCCTCATTTAAAACCAATTTTATGCTTAATCTCCTTCATTCTGCCCGAAATCGGGAAAACCGTTTTTTGTCCAGCGAACGACTCTTGCACGTGTTGCGCGGTTCGGATCGGAAAGTTCATGCCCCTGAATCTCCTTGTAATTGCGGGCGTGGTAGATCATAAGCACAGTTTCTCCGTCTTCAGCTGTAGTAAATGAATTGTGACCCGGACCAAACCTTTTTAATTCTTCATTGGTATAAAACACAGGTCCGGGAGATTTGGTCCAATTGGAAACATCCAGCAAATCGGCATCTTCATCAATCCACAACAACCCCATGCAGTAATTGTGGTTCGTAGCGCTGGCAGAGTACGTCACAAATATTTTTCCGTTTCGTTTAATCACAGCCGCGCCTTCATTCACGTTGTATTTCATGCGTTCCCAATTGTATTCGGGCTCGGTTAAAACCACCTCCGGGCCGGTAAGCGTGGTTGGGTTTTTCATTTCAGACAGAACCAGTGCGGTACCATGATCACCGCCCCTTACATTTTGCGCCCAAATCAGGTATCGTTTTCCGCGGTGTTCAAAAGTTGTGGCATCCAGCGAAAAAGACTCCCGTTCGGTTTCAATTTTTCCATCTTCTTTCCAGTCGCCTTCCATCGGGTCTTCCGAGGTATTCGACAACACCCACATTCGGATATTCCAGATATTTTCGGTTTCGCCTGCTGCAAAATAGATGTACCAGGTTCCGTCAATCCGGTGCAACTCAGGCGCCCAGATGTGGTGTCCCATTACTCCTTTTTGGCGTTTACGCCACACCACTTTTTCTTCGGCATTTTTTAGCCCGTTAATGCCGGTTGCTTTCCTGATTACAATCCGGTCGTATTCCGGAACGGTGGCAATCAGGTAATACATGCCGTCATCGGTTTTATAAACCCACGGATCGGCGCGCTGTTCGGCAATGGGGTTGTCGAATTCCGGTGTTTGGGAAACCACACCCGGTGAAAATAAAAAACCTGCCGCACTCAGCAGAAAGCTTAAAAACAGTTTCATTTTAAAGTCAGTTTTAATTCCTGAAAATATACAAAATTAAAGTTACCGCAACAATTTGGTTGACTTTTGTAAGTTCTGGTTTAATTTCCGGGAGCTATAAATACCCGGTCTGGCTTTTAGTTTGTTGAAAAAATAAATTAAAATTCTAACTTTGTATTCATAATTGCACGGGGTGCCAACTCAAATGAAAGGCTGAGATTACACCCGTTACCTGATTTGGATAATGCCAACGTAGGGATGCGGTAGAAAATATTCCATTTTACTCCATTCCTTTGGGTTATCCAGGCGAATGGAGTTTTAGTTTATAAACAACTTAAAAATGGAAATCGAAAAAAAATCTTTTGAATTGATACCTCAAAGCCAGCAAAACTGGCAAAACAGGGAAGAGTGGTTTTTCAACCGCGAACACACCGACACATACGAACAATGGTACGAAGGCCGGTACAAAAGGGCGGAAGTGTGGCAAAAAAGGGTGATGGAACAACTGGTATCCAAAGACAAACGGGTGAAAACTTTGCTCGAATTCGGCTGCGGAACCACCCGGTTTACAAGGTGGTGGAAAGAAATCGGCATTGAAGCAACCGGCGGCGACATCTCCCCGCTGATGTTGGCGCAGGCTGTTCATCTGTTCGACGGCGACCTGGTGATGGCCGATTCGCATTACATGCCTTTTAAAGACAACACTTTCGACGCACTGGCTTTTATCACCACTTTCGAGTATTACAAAGATCCCGTTAAAGTTATCCGCGAAGCAGCAAGGGTAGCACGATACGGAATTGCAATGGGAATGATGAACCGCAATTCGCCCAAAGTGGCCAGAAGACGCGTGCAGCAGCTGTTCGGGAAAAATCCTTTTTACATTACCGCAACGTTTTACACGCCCAAAAAACTGATCGAAATAATTCACCACGCTTTGCAAGGCAGGGAATATTCGGTGGAGTGGTCGTGCACGGGCCTGCCCAAATGGTTTCCGGTGCAGCAGTGGAGTTTGCCATTGGGCGATTTTTTCGGATTATATGTACAATTTAACACTGGTGAAAATGGATAAATTATTGGGGAAAGCAGACCGAGACCTGGTGGAACAATTAATACGTTCAAAAAACGGGCACAAAAGGAAAGAAGTGAGTGTGGGGCCGCAATTCGGGGTAGATGTTTCCATCGTCGATTTGCCCGGTGAAATGGCGCTGGCCGCTACCAGCGATCCTCTGTCGCTCATTCCTTCGCTGGGCCTGGAAGAATCGGCATGGCTGTCGGTTCATCTTTTGGCCAACGACATGGCAACTACGGGCTTTGCCCCGCAGTATGCCCAGTTTGTGCTTAACCTTCCGGCCGGATTTTCCAAAAACGATTTCAAAACTTACTGGAATTGTATTCATACTTTTTGTGCAAATACAGGCGTTGCAGTTACCGGTGGACACACCGGCTTTACCGAAGGGCAAAACTCGACCATTGCGGGTGGCGGAACTTTTTTTACCGTTGCACCCAAAAACCGGTTGCTTGTTTCCCGAAATGCACAACCCGGAAATTCAATTTTGGTTACCAAAGCGTGCGCCCTCTCCTCGGTTTCCATTCTTGCCCTGAGTTTTCCCGAAACGGTTAAAAACAAACTGGGAAAGGAAAACCACCGGGAAGCCTGCGAATTGTTTTATAAAACCACATCGCTGAAAGACGGTTTGGAGGCTGTTGGACAAAATCCGCGGTACGACGACGTAACCGCCATGCACGACGTGACGGAAGGCGGCGTGCTGGGCGCTGTTTACGAACTGGCCGGTGCCTCGGGCAACGGAGCGGTAGTTTACAACGATAAACTCCCGGTTGGACATATCCAGCAGGAAGTCTGCGGGATTTTCGACATCGATCCCCGTTACAGCATCGGTGCAGGCGCTATGATTATCACCTGCAACAAAACGGCTGCAGTCCGGGTAATTGACCGTTTGAATGCGGTAAACATCCCCTGCTGCGAGGTGGGTGAAATAAAGGAAAAGGAATACGGCATTAAGCTCGTAGAAAACGGGAAAGAAAATGACATGGAATACAGGGAAGAAGACCCGTATTGGGCCGCATTTTTTAACGCATTGAAAAAAGGATGGAAATGATGGAAAACAGAAGAACAATTAAACCGGGCGTTTACCTCGTTGCCGATCCGGCAGTGGACGAGGCCGTTTTGATGAAAAAACTGGAAAACGCTTTGGAGGAAGAAATCGCTGCTTTGCAGATTTGGGATCATTTTCCTCCCGGCCAAAACACGGCAGAACTGATTGAACAAATCTGCAAGCCGGCGCACAAAAAGAATGTGCCGGTGCTGATTAATAATGAATGGAAATACTTGAAAAACACTTCACTGGACGGCGTTCATTTTGACCAGCCCCCCGAAAACCTGGCGGCAATCCATAAACTGATAAACCGTCCGTTCATAACCGGACTGACCTGCAACAACGACTTGTCAACAGTTCACTGGGCAAACAACAACAACTTCGATTACATCTCTTTCTGTTCCATTTTTCCTTCGGCAACCGACACAAGTTGCGAACTGGTAAATTTTGAAACCATCAGGGAAACAAAAAAAATAACATCGATGCCCGTCTTTCTGGCGGGAGGAATAAAACCCGAAAACATAAAAAAACTGAAAGGGCTGCATTTTGAAGGCGTTGCTGTAATATCAGGTGTGATGGGCTCCGCCACACCTTCCGAAGCAGTAAAAGCATATTCAGAACAATTAAAAGCAAACAAAATATGAGACCTGAAACCGTAGAGAAACTTTGCTGTCCTTTCGACAGGACTGATTTGAACCTCACTGTCGTTGCCAAAGATATCGGCGGAAATATTATTGAAGGATTTTTTACCTGCAAAGCATGTATGCGCATCTACCCCGTAGTAAAAGGAATTCCGATTATGAGCCCGGACGAATACCGCGAATTTAAACTGGAGCAACCCCTGCTGAAACGATGGGAAGCCCACCTGAACGGCAAAAAAGTGGAAAATTTTCGTATGCTTTCATAAAAAATTAGATTATACCAGGTCTTACTTACAGTGGGGCTATTTTAAAAACGCTTTCCTTTTTCCGGTACGCCTTCACCTAATCCGGATAACGGAAACAGGCGGTTTACCGGCAATCATGTGCTTTTTCCAGTCGGGCACACGGTTGTATCGGCCGTGATGCATGTCAATCAGCGCCCTGTTGTTTGTGCCCGGTGTATTTCCTTCAAACATAAATCATCTTCTTTGTCATTCCCCCGTCAACCACAAAGTTCTGCCCGGTGATGAAGCTGTTTTCGGGGTTAAGCAGAAACAAAACCATCCGGGCAATGTCGGCGCCGGTTCCCACCCGTCCGGCGGGGTGCTGGTTTTTGTCGGCTTCGGTTATATAGTATGGATTTGCTTCCGATTTTTTTCGAATTCCCGAAACATCAATCCAGCCCGGACTGATGCAGTTCACTCTGATTTCCGGCCCTAAACTCATGGCTAACGCATGGGTGAGAGCAAAAACGCCGCCTTTGCTGGCCGAATAAGCTTCGGTATTTGGTTCCGACTGAAACGCACGGGTAGAGCAAAGATTGATGATGCTGCCGCCGGTGGCCTCTAAATGTGGTGCTGCATGTTTGGCGCACAGAAAGGTTCCGGTAAGGTTGACATCAATCACGCGTTGCCATTCTTCCAGGGTAAGTTCTGTAACCGGCTTGTTGTTTAGTAGGGCAGCATTGTTTACCAGCCCGTTTATGCGGCCAAATTTTTCAACAGAATTTTTTATGGCTTTTTCCACTTCGTTTTCGCTGGAAACATCGCACGGGAAAAAAGCCAGCTTTTCCGATTTTTCCTCTTCCCTAAATTCCCCGATAGCTTCCGAGTCGATTTCAAATACAGACACACTGAATCCTTCATTCAGCAGGTGTTGCGTAATAATTTTCCCGATTCCCTGGGCGCCGCCGGTTACGATGATGTTTTTGGACATGTTGATATGGTTAAAATGTAATTCAGCAGTTTAATGTCGAGTTAATTTTATAATTCATTTTTCGACGTTGTCAGGTGCTGTGCACACTGACAAGTCTAAAAATGTGGTAAAAGTTTTCTTCTTTTATAACCTGTCAACGTCCACGGACTTGACAGCGTTAAATAAACCTGTTAATTACAAATTTAGAGTTTTCAGACGAGAGAAGAAAAACAGTTCATTTTTTTCTTCAGACCTGTTTTATTTTCTTTTTCAGCCCGATTGCTTTCGCTATTTTCGCCTTTCAAAATGAAAAATAATTAACGATATGCGAAAAGTATTTCTTTTCATACTGCTGTTTGCATCAATTCAACTGGTTGCACAACAAAAGCAAATGACCCTTGAAGACGCTATTCTGGGCGCTTCTTCTTATTTACGACCAGAAACCATGCAGGGACTTGCCTGGCAAAACGATGAAGTGTTTACCTATGTGGAAAACGACACCCTGTGGGCTGAAACTGCCCAAAAAGGAAGGAAAACAATAGTCACAACCCGCGATGAACTGAACACTTACATAAATGCCGCCGATGAGTTTGCTTTCCGGCGTTTTCCCGGTTATTCATGGATTGAAGAGACGTTGCTGGCTATTCAAAACAACGGAAAGTATTTTGTTTTTAATCCCGAAGAAAAAGAGCTGGTTTACGAAATAAAACTTCCGGGCGAAGCTGAAAATACCGTGTTTAACCACGCGGGAAAATTTGTGGCATACACCGTAAAGGACGATTTGTTTGTCACTTTTTCATCAGGAAAAACTGTTCAGGTTACTCGCGACGGAGGAAACGGCATTGTGAATGGTAAAACGGTTCACCGCAGCGAATTCGGTATTACCAACGGCATTTTTACTTCACCCAAAGGGAATTACATCGCTTTTTACAGGAAAGATGAACGTATGGTTTCCGATTATCCGCTGGTGGATTATATGCCGCGTGTTGCGGAACACAATTCCATAAAGTACCCCATGGCTGGTATGGACAGCGAGCATGTTACCGTTGGCGTTTACACTATTTCTTCAGGCGAAACCCAATTCCTGAAAACGGGTGGCGACCCGGAACATTACCTGACCAATTTAGCCTGGTCGCCCGACGAAAAACACATTTACCTGGCCGAACTGAACCGCGGACAGGATCACATGCACCTGAATTGTTACGATGTGGCTTCGGGGGAAAAGGTGAAAAAACTTTTTGAAGAAACCCATGATAAATATGTGGAACCGCTTTACCCCATTCAGTTTTCACAAGTGAACGAAAACGAATTTTATTTGCTGAGCCGCAAGGATGGCTGGTTTCATGTATATAAATACAAAACAAACGGTGAGTTAATCCGGCAGATTACCAAAGGGGAGTGGGAGGTAACTAATGTTTTGGGATTCGATGATAAAGAAAAATACCTTTTTGTTGAGGCGACCAAAGAAAGCCCGCTGGAAAAACATATTTACCGCGTGGAAGTGAAATCGGGGAAAATGGAAAAGTTAACAGAAGATGTGGGCGTCCATCGCGGAAGTCTTAGCTCCGGTGGAAGCTGGCTGATTGATCGCTGTAATGCCCCGGAAATTCCGTCAAAAACCGATTTGATTTCTGCCAACGGTAAAGCCCGCCGAACTCTTCACTCAGCCGAAAACCCGCTGGAAAATCATTTTCTGGGCAGCAACAAACTGGTTCCCGTCCAGTCAGCCGATGGCAAATCCGAATTGGCAGGAAGACTGATTTTACCGGTTGATTTCGACCCTGCAAAAAAGTATCCGGTAATTGTTTATGTATATGGCGGTCCGCACTCGCAAATGGTTGACAAAAGCTGGCACAATTCCGCGCGCTGGTGGCAGTACTACATGGCTTCGCAGGGGTACATCGCCTTTACCATGGATAACCGTGGAACCAACAACCGCGGGCGCGACTTTGAAACAGCAGTCCATCGCCAACTCGGTGTTTTGGAAACCGAAGACCAGATGGAAGGCATTAAATACCTGAAATCGCTACCGTATGTGGATGCTGAACGGATTGGAGTGCACGGCTGGAGCTACGGCGGATTTATGACATTGAACCTGATGCTGCGCCACCCTGAGGTTTTTAAAGTGGGCGTGGCCGGTGGCCCGGTGGTTGACTGGAGCATGTACGAAGTGATGTATGGCGAACGCTACATGGACCATCCGCAGGAAAACCCTGAAGGGTACCGCGAAACCAACATGCTGAACCATGTTTCGAACCTGGAAGGCAAGTTGATGCTGATTCACGGCGTGCAGGACGATGTGGTGGTAAAGCAGCACAGCATGCGTTTTCTGCGCGAATGCGTGTCGAAGGGCAAACAGGTCGATTTTTTTGCGTATCCCACGCATCCGCATAATGTTCGCGGAAAAGACCGCCTGCACCTGATGGAAAAAGTGAGTCGCTATTTTATGGAGAATCTGTAGGAAAAAGTCGCGGGAAGTTAGGAATTCTATCCATCTCAATCTCAACGACAAAAAGCGATATCTCATCGAAAAAATTCGTGAGCGGGTTGTGTAATACATAAATTTGAGCATGAATTTTAAAAATCAAAAAGATGAAAACGGTAAAAGTTCTTTTGTCAGTTGCCTTGTTCATTTTTATTTCGGGGTGCGTGGTTTATTCCTTCTACCCGCTCTATACCGAAAAAGACCTTTTCCCCAACACGCTTCTGCTGGGTAATTGGATAGATGACGATGGGACCGAATGGAATTTTGAATATGCGTACAAAGGCAAAAAAGTTCCGGAAAACATTGACAGTACTTCGTATAATTTAACTCAAAAATACGAGGATGATGAAATGACTAATTCTTCCGAATTTTCTGTTCATGTTGTAAAATTGGGCGAAAATTATTTTCTCGATTTTTATCTGGAGAAGTTTGACGATAATCTTTTCCTGCAAAACTTCCATATTATACCGGTGCATACCTTCGCAAAGCTTAAGGTTGAAAAAAACAAACTGGAAATTCAATGGTTTGACCAGGAATGGCTGGAGGATTTACTGAAAAAAAACCGGATAAGGATTCATCACGAAAACAACGGCGATATTATCCTGCTCACGGCCAAACCAGCTGAATTGCAAAAGTTTGTTAGTAAATATGCTGATGATGAAAAAGCCTTTGAGAATGGATTGAAAGCTGTTTTAAACCGAAAGTAAATGGTTTACAAAACAAAAAACAGAAAAGGCAGATTGCTGAAAAACAGGAATTTCCAGCACATCCTGTTTTGGTGCCTTTCGTACCTCATTTTGATTAATATTCTTAAAGTATCGG
>CAZXHP010000136.1:0-10517 GCA_964639655.1 uncultured Mariniphaga sp. | reverse complement strand
ATTTGGCATTCAATCGTTATTTCGTACAAAAATATACTTTATTAACGAAAGAGAAGGAAGAAATTATTTTTCAGGCTTCTTTTGTTTTTAAAAAAATGCACGGATTCCGGCATTTCTTTAATCTTTTTTGCCGGATATCCGTTCTTTTGAAAGAATAAACCTTTTTTAAAATGTGTGCTTTGAAAAAAACAGGATTTACAACACGCTCGCTAAACGCTCCCTATTCAAAAACCGACCCGCACAACAGTTTGCAAATGCCACTTTATGAGGCGATAGCGTTTGAGTTTGAATCGGCGGAGCAAATTGAAGCCAGTTTCAAAGGCGAATATGCGGCGCATGTGTATTCGCGGTCGTCGAGCCCCACGGTCGAACATTTCGAATTAAAAATAAAAATGCTGACCGAAAGCCATGCCGTGCTTGCCGTGAGCTCGGGAATGGCGGCAATTGCAGACACAATTTTGGCAATAACTAAGTCTGGCGAAAACATCATTGCGGGACATCAGTTGTTTGGACATACCTACGCACTTTTTAACCAAACACTGCCTGAATTCGGTTTGGAAACCCGGTTTATTCACCTGAATAACCGAAAGGAAATGGAAAAATGCATCGATAAAAATACCCGGGCCATCTATTTTGAAACCGTGACCAATCCGCAGCTGGAAATTGCCGGTATTGAAATGCTCGCTGAAATTGCCCGCAGAAATAATCTGCTGCTGATTGCCGACAGCACCCTCACTCCGCCCAATGTGTTCAGCGCCGGAAAGTGGGGCGTGAACATTGAAGTAATTTCTGCCACCAAACACATTTCGGGAGGTACTGGTTTCGGTGGCATCGTCATCGACCATGGAAATTTCGACTGGAGGTTAAATTCCAATTTTTCAAAATACACCGAAAAATTCGGGCAAAACGCGTTTATTGCCAAACTGCGCAAAAATATTTACCGGAATACCGGCGGAAGCATGGCGCCGCAAACGGCTAAGTTGATGATTCAGGGACTGGATATTCTCGAACTGCGGGTGGAAAAGTGTTTCCGGAATTGTTTGGCGCTGGGTAAATTTTTAAAAGCGCATACGAAGGTAAAAACCGTGGAATACCCCGGCTTGGAAGGTGATGCAGGTTTTGAACGGGCCCAAAAATATTTTAACGGGATTCCCGGTACCCTGATGAGTTTCGACCTGGAATCAAAAGCTGCCTGTTACACCTTTATGAACCGGCTGAAATTTATTCGGCGGGCTACCAATCTGAACGACAACAAATCGTTGATCATTCATCCGTATTCCACTATTTATGCCGAGTTTTCAGAGGCGGAACGGGCTGAAGCCGGAATACGCGATACCATGATGCGCCTTTCGGTGGGCATCGAAAATGTGGAAGATTTATTGGCGGATGTGGAGCAAGCTCTGGACTGAAAAAATACTTTTAAAAATTGAACAGGAGACACCAAAGCGTGAAACTTAATTATCCGTTGGTTCAACCACTTCAAATTCAGTGTTTCCGATACAGATTCTTCCCGATTCGCTGATGCCTTCCACAATCACTTTATATTTTCCGGTTTGGTCGGCGGTAAAAAAGGAAAGCGCAGCCTGGCCATTCTCCAGCACTATCTCCGGTTCCCAGAATAAGGTAGTCCGGAAGTCGGGTTTTTCGGATAGGTCTGTTTCAGGAAGATGTACGGGGGAATAAAACGTTTTAAAAGAAGAATACCCTGCTATTTTTTGTTCGATGACTCCTTTGGCCAGTGCAGACGAAGCGGCTGATTTTCCTTTTCGGGTATAAACGGCAACAACCCCGTTCGCTCCTTCAGTTCCAAAAATGGCCAGGTTTTGCGGCGATTTTAAAATTTCAACTTTTTCAATGTCGCCGAGCGGCAGGGTTTTAATTTTATCGATAGCCGAAGTTTCACCGGCTCTCCACCGTTCTCCTGCGTTTCGGCCAATTTCCGCCGGCAAATCTGAAAAACCCCCGGTGTTAAGCGGAACGCCGTCGATTAAAAAAAGAGGAGTCGAATTCCCGTCGATATTGCTGGTTCCCCTTATGCTGACACTATTTTCGCTGATGTCGAGCCCGGCAACTTTTCCCGCCAAAAAATCAAGCACATTTCCAAACGACGCTTCAGATTCCGGTATTTCGATCACCTGGTCGGCTTTGTCGTAAATCCTGAAACGGCCGTCGGCTGCAGTCATGTCTCCAGTTTTGGTCAGTTTGTTGTCAGTCAACAAGTTTCCCTGTTTTCTGAGGTAATTTGCGAGGGAAACTTGCTGATGATATTTTTGTTTTTCCAGTTCTTCAGTAAATGCCGGTTCTGCACCAAGTGCTTTGATTTTTTCGGGTTGCTGCGGAATTTGAAATGGCGGGAGGATTTGAACGACTGTATTCTGCCTTCCGCGTTCGTTTTTGGCCTGAACAATCACCCTTGCCGTATCATTGAACAAGAGTCCCGGAAAAGTGAAATATCCTTTGGTATCTGTACTTTGGGTAAGAAAAGCCATTTCCCCGTTTTTTTCAATAATCAGCGTAATTTCGCCGTTTTTTAACGGTTGGCCTGTTGCTGATTCGGCGGCTGTTCCATGCAATTTTAACCCGGCTGACTGTTTGTGATTGAGTTGTTCGGTTGCTGCCGGCGCCTGATTCCAGAAATAATTGCTCCGGCCGTTTGTAAGCATCAGCAGACGCTGTTTGGCTTTTGCATTGATTTCGTTGTCATTGAAAAAAACGGACGGTGTTTCAACATAACCATTCAATTCAGATTCAATGAAGAGAGCAGACAAAATATTTTGGGAAACACCGTTTTCAGGAAAGGCGGCTTCGTGAACTATGGCAGCAGAGAGGTTTGTAACCTCCCCGTTTGTTTCGTTGTCAGCAATAGTCAGCTGGATTGCTGAACGGATTGTAACCGGGTTTTTATCAACCTTAACTTCAAGGTTGTTCAAATTGAAATTATCGGAAAAGATCAGGAGCTCCGAAATGGGGTGGAGGTTTTTATCGAGCAAAACCAACTGGTTGATTCCACCTTTCAGCATATCGTTTTCAAATTTTAACAAATGATTTTGCCCCTCCATTTTAAAAGGCTGGTAAAAAACAGTTTGCCCGCCATGCATATTTGCCAGAAAAAAAGGTGCTCCGGCAAATTTTTCAGAATTTTCGCAGATGTTCACCAGCAATTCCCGGCTTGTTTGGTTCACCAACTGAATTTTAACTCCTTCGGAAACAATAAGCGAATCGAACCGAAATTGAAACGCAGGAAATCCGTTTACCGCTGCCCGGTAGGATTTTCCGGATTCAGGTGTCATAAAAAAGAGGCCCATTCCTTTGTAATCGGTTTTGAATGCAACCACTTCGTCGCCGGTTTCATCCCTTACAGAACCCGATGCTTCAATTCCATAACCGTTTTTGTCGGTGGCCTTAAAAGCGACAAGGTTTGAAATGCCTTCCAGAAGTTTTTCTCCTTCGGGAAAAAATGAGACATCGGCCACCATGCGCTTAGTCGTTCGCATTTGCCGGCGGCTGTCGATGGCTCTCAACGAACGTGCAGGCTTTGATAGCGTGAGGTTCCTGCCGAAACATGCACCGGGATTAAAATTGAGCAAATAATCTGTCGTCACCTGGAGGAGATAGTTTCCCGGGTTTAAGGTGTCGGGTATTTCCAGTTGGTTGGAAGTCAGTCCGTTTATGCTTAATAAAGTAAGCCCGGTTACTGATTTTCCGGTTGGATCGATGAGTTGGACGTAAATATTCTCGGCACCCGGAATCAGACGTCCCGAACGGCTGTCGGTAAGGTACGATTTGAACCAAATCGTTTCCCCGGTAAAATAGTATGCGCGGTCGGTGTGCAGGTAAATTTTTTCTACCGGAAGTTTCTCGTTTTCTTCCATCCAGGTTTCAAAGTTCTGGGCTTTTAATGCAATTATCGAGAGGGAGGCAAGAAGCAGGAATGAGAAAATTTTTGGTTTCATGGCTTTTTGTTATTTACATAGTTGGAATGAAACTGAATTCAACAACAAGTTACGTAAATACGACAATTCTGTTCAGTTTTTCCCTGAATCGCGGTTTGTTTCAGATTGAATAAATTCAAGGTTCCTTTTCAAGCCTTTAAACCCCGCTCTTTTTACAGCCGAATTTTTAAAGAGTTCGTTAAAAAGCGGCCGTTCCATCCGGTGCCAGTCTGTTTTTGAAAGTTTGAGCAGTTTGGGATGAGGATTGAAACTTTTTTCGTTATGAGGATTCGATTTTAAATTCCAGGGGCAAACATCCTGGCAAATGTCGCAGCCAAACACCCGGTTTTCGAACTGTCCTGTCAGGTTTTTATCCAGTTCGTCTTTTAATTCGATGGTTTGGTACGAAATGCATTTGCGGGCATCCACCACGCGGTTGGCCACAATGGCTTTGGTGGGACAGGCATCGATGCAGCGGGTGCAGGTTCCGCAGTGGTCGGTAGCCTGTTTGGAATTGTCATAAGGAAGTTCAATATCCAGAATAAGTTCGCCAATGAAAAAGAAACTGCCGTGTTGCACCGAAATCAGGTTGCTGTTTTTTCCCACCCAGCCCAGTCCGGCACGGCGTGCCCATGCACGTTCGAGCACCGGCGCCGAATCTACAAACGGCCTTGCGTTGCATGGTCCGGTTTGTTCCTGAATAAAAGCCAGCAGTTTCCTCAGTTTCTCTTTCATCACAAAATGGTAGTCGGTACCGTAAGCATATTTGGAAAGTACCGGTGCATCGGGGTCTATTTGTGTTTTTTTGGGAAAATAGTTCTGAAGGACAACAATTACGGTTTTGGCATTTTCAAAAAGCAACCTGGGGTCGAGGCGTTTTTCCACATTGCGGGCCATGTAACCCATTTCGCCATACATGCCGGCGTCGAGCCATTCCCGGAACCGGTCTTTTTCTTCCGCAAAGTATCCTGCCGGGATAATGGCGCATTCCAGGAAACCCAGTTGCTTTGTTTTTTCTTTTATTTTTTGTGATATGTTGTTTTGTTTTTGCATCCCTTCTTACATCCCTAAGGGTTACGCAGTTCCCTTAGGGATTTTTCTTAAAAGAACCCCAGTTCCAACCGGGCTTCCTCGCTCATCATCGATTTATCCCACGGCGGGTCGAAGGTGAGATCGACGTTTACATTTTCGATGCCCTCCACCGAACGGGCAGCCTGAGTAACATCGTCCATTAGAATGTCCACCACCGGACATCCGGGAGCTGTAAGGGTCATTACAATGTTGGCGTAGTTTTTTTCGTCCACATCCACGTTGTAAATTAATCCCAAATCGTAAATATTAACCGGAATTTCCGGGTCGTAAACCTGCTTCAGGTTTTCAATTATCTGGTCTATTCTTTTGTCCATTTTTATTCCTCCTTACTTACTTTTCCAACCTGTTATAAGCAACAGCGTATAGCCTGATTTGTTTCACCATGGCCAGCAGTCCGTTGGCCCGTGTGGGCGACAGGTGTTGTTTCAATCCCAGGTCGTCTATAAAGTGCAATTCGTTTTCCATTATTTCTTTTGGAGTACGGCCTGAAACCACCCGCAACAGCAACGCTACCAGACCTTTTACAATCACCGCATCGCTTTCTCCCCTGAAATGAATCTGGCCGTTTTCCTTTTCTGCCACCAGCCATACCCGCGACTGGCAGCCTTTAATCAGGTTCTGGTCGTTTTTATCCTTCGGGTCGAGCGGTTCCAGTTCGTTTCCCAACTCAATCAGGTAGGCATATTTGTCCATCCAGTCCTGGTAAACCGAAAATTCGTCAATTATCTCTTGTTGAACTTTTTCAATCGTCATTTTTTCAAAAAAGTGAAATTAAGGATACAAATGTCGGAATTTTTTGAGTCCCCACAAATTTATGGGGTGCATTTTGGTAAATTGTTATCTGTGTTTTAAATCATTCAGTGTCAGGCCTGTTTTGATATTTTACGGGCAAGAATGCTGATGTAGAACAACTGAAAACTGTGATAAATCATAATGGGAAGCAGCAGAATTCCGGCTCCGCTGATGCCGCTGAACAGCACACTGGCAAATACCGAACCATGCACCAGCGACTTTTTGGTGCCGGCAAATTGCAGCGTAATCCGGTCTTCGCGGGTAAAATGCAACTTTTTCGCCATCCATCCGGTGAAATTCAATACTATAAAAAAAAGCAGAACAACGGCCAGGAAAAGTCCGCCAAGTGCCATCCAGCTCACCGAAGTGAAGATGCCCGACATAAACGAACGGCTGAACGATTCATAAACAATCAATAAAATAATAATTTTGTCGAATGCCGCCAGTTTGATTAGGTGCCGGTTTATCCAGCGCACAAAATACCGGTGGAGCAACAGGCCTGCAGCCACAGGTACAATAATTTGGGTGATAAGTTGAACCAGCACATGCGAAAAGTCGAAGCCTTCCTGAGCGCCTGTCAGAAATAATCCCATCCAGAACGGGGTCATCACGATTCCAATAATTCCTGAAATGCTGGCGTTAAAAATAGCGCCGGGTATATTCCCGCCTGCAATGGAAACCATCACTACCGACGAGGAAACCGTTGAAGGTAAAGCCGCCAGAAAGAACATTCCAATCCAGAAAAATTCGTGGTTTGTACCTTCCAGCAAAGGATAAAACGGTAGAATAAGTAGTGGAAACAGCAGGAAGGTGGTGAGTTGAATGGCCACGTGCATTTTCCAGTTGCTCATGCCGGCTTTCAGTTTAGCCGGGTCCAGTTTCAAACCGTAAAAAAAGAAAATGAGAACAACCCCGATATCGATAATCAATCCCAGATGAACCGGTTGCAAATCCATGCCAATGCCGGGTTTCAGCCAGGCGATTAAAATCATCAGAAACAAGCCGGTAATAAACCAGTCTGGAATATATTTTTTCATGTCAGGCCAGCATTTGCACCACTTTTTTTAAAGACTGCATAAACCTGTCGATTTCTTCTCTGGTGTTGTACATTCCCAAAGAGGCGCGCACGGTTCCCGGAATGTCGTAATGCTTCATCAGCGGATCGGCGCAGTGGTGGCCCGTGCGCACGGCAACACCCGTTTTGTCGAGCATGGTTCCCAGGTCGAACGGATGAATTCCGGCAATATTAAACGAAATCACACCCGATTTGTGTGGCGCTTCCCCGTAAATGCGCAGTCCTTCAATTTCTTTTAATTGAGAAGTGGCATAAGCCAGCAGTTCCTGTTCCCACCCCGAAATGTTTTCCAAACCGGTTTCACGGAGCAAATCGATAGCAGCCCCGAAGGCAATTACACCGGTAATATTTGGCGTTCCTGCTTCAAACTTGAACGGGATTTCGCTGAATGTGGTTTTTTCGAATGAAACTTCTGCAATCATTTCGCCGCCACCCTGGTAAGGAGGTAGTTGTTCCAGCCATTTTCGTTTTCCGTAAAGTACGCCTACACCATTGGGACCGTACATTTTGTGGGCCGAAAAAGCATAGAAATCGGCATCCAGCGCCTGTACATCAACAGGAATGTGTTGCACCGCCTGGGCGCCGTCCACAAAGACAGGTACATTACGCCTGTGGGCGGTTTCAATTACCTGCGCCACCGGATTCACCGTTCCCAGTACATTGGATACGTGGGCTACGGTAATCAGTTTGGTTCTGGAAGTGATAAGTTCGGCCAGTAGTCCGGTTTGAAGCTCTCCTGAATCGGAGACGGGCAGTTTGACAATTTTGGCGCCTTTTCTTAACGCGTTAATTTGCCAGGGAACAATGTTGGAGTGGTGCTCCATTTCGGAAATAATAATTTCACTTCCGGGTTTCAGGAATTGTTCGCCAAACGATGCCGCCACCAGGTTGGCACTTTCGGTGGTTCCCCTGGTGAAAATGATTTCTTCACGGCTTTCGGCGTTAACAAATTCCTTCACGTTGTCGCGCACCGCTTCAAATTCTACGGTGGCTTTGTCAGCCATATAATGCGCTGCCCGGTGAATATTTCCGTAATAATCGTTTTGCAGCCGTTCCTGCGCCATCAAAACCTGAACGGGTTTTTGGGTAGAGGCTGCGTTGTCGAAATAGATGAGCGGTTTGCCGTAAACTTCCTGTTTCAGCACCGGGAAATAACTTCGTATTTTGTGAACATCGTAATTCATCTTTTTAATATTTACAGGTGATAAAGGTAGAAAAACCGTTTAAAAAAAAAGAAACCCGCAATTTCCAAAAATTTAAAGGAATATTGCGGGTGGAATATCATAACAGCACGTTACGTGCTAACATTCACAATTATAGGCACATTCGTGGCAGCGGGCTACTTCGCCTTTCAGCCGTTTGTCCACCAGTTCGTCGATGCGGTCGCGTAAAGGCTCCACCGAAATGCGTTGTACAACTTCGTGGGCAAAAGCATTCATCATCATCAAACGGGCTTTGCTTTCTTCTATTCCGCGGGCACGGATGTAAAACAGAGCTTCTTCATCGATTTGGCCTACCGTGGCGCCGTGGCTGCATTTTACATCATCGGCATCTATAATGAGTTGCGGCTTGGTTTGCATGGTAGCCTTGTCGGTAAGCAGCAGGTTGTTGTTGCGCTGGAAAGCATTGGTTTTCTGGGCATCGCGCACCACGTGAATCCTTCCGGCAAATGCACCGGTTGACTCATCGTCAAGCACGTTTTTGTAAACCTGGTTGCTCAGGCAGTGTGGTTTTGCATGAATCACCTGCGTAAAATTGTCCACATGCTGCTTCCGGTCGATAAATGCCATGCCGTAAAGGTTGGCTTCGGCATTTTCACCGTCGAGCATAAATTTCAGATTGTTGCGAATGACACCGCCATGCAGCGACGAATAATGCGTTGTGGCTTTGGAATCCCTTTCCTGATGAATAAACAGCGAATTCAGACTGGTGGTGCTGTTGTGCTGGTTTTGCAGTGTGTAATACTCGAAGTTGGCATTTGCCCCCACAAATACTTCGGTTACCGAATTATTCAGGTAAGTATTCAAATTAAGTGTATGGTCGCAGGAAATGATTTTTACATCGGCGCCCTCTTCCACATAAATGAAATTTCGCTGGGTAACAAATGCATCCTGGTTGGCCTGCAAAAAGTTTATCAGCTGAATGGGTTTTTCAATTGTGGTATTTTTCGGTACATACAGGAAGTAGCCATCTTTGGCAAATGCCGTATTCAGCGCCACCAGCGGGTCGTCTCCCGTATTGGCCAGCGAAGCGTATTTGGCCAGCAGTTCCGGTTTTTCGTGCGCCATTTTTTCCAGGCTCTCCAAAATAACTCCTTTGGGAAGTTGGCCAACCTGCTGGTTGTTTTCGTAATACCAGCCATTGAAAATAAAAGCCAGGTGGGTGTCCAACTGGGGTACATCGCAACGGAAAGCGGCATTCAAATCAACTTTGGCCGGTTCGCGCCGGTGAATAAACCGGTATTCCGGGAAAAACTGTGGCTGCAGGTTGGTGTATTTGTAATTTTCATTTTTACGCGTGGGAATCCCCTGCATTACAAAGTCATGAAAAGCCTTGTTGCGCGGCGCATTCAGCACATCGGCCGAATCTTCGCGCAGGCTTTCCTTCACATCGTTGAAATGCGCGGTATATTTTAGTGATAAATCTGCTTTTTCTACCAGTACACTCATTTTATTTTCCGTTTTCTTGTTTAATCCAGTCGTACCCTTTTTCTTCCAGTTGAAAAGCCAGTTCCTTGCCGGCGGATTTTACAATTTTCCCTCCTAACAAAACGTGCACATAATCGGGAATAATATACTCGAGCAGACGCTGGTAGTGAGTAACCACAATGGTTGCATTGTCGGGCCTTCGCAAGGCATTTACGCCGTGCGCAACTGTTTTCAGTGCGTCGATATCGAGGCCGGAGTCGGTTTCATCCAGAATAGCCAGTCTGGGTTCCAGCAGCGCCATCTGGAAAATTTCGTTTTTCTTTTTTTCACCTCCTGAAAATCCTTCATTCACCGAGCGGTTGGTCAACTGCGCATGCAAATCCACCAGTTCCATTTTTTCGCGCATGAATTTCAGGAATTCTCCTGCGGTGAGTTCTTTTTCGTCGCGGTGTTTGCGGTGTTCGTTTACGGCTGTTTTCAGGAAATTTACCATGGGCACTCCCGGAATTTCCACGGGGTACTGAAAACTCAGGAAAAGCCCGGCTTTGGCCCGGTCTTCAGGCGCCATTTCCAGCAGGTCTTCACCATTGTAGGTCACCTCCCCGTGAGTTACTTCAAATTCTTCCTTTCCTGCAATCACGTTGGCAAGCGTACTTTTGCCCGAACCGTTGGGTCCCATAATGGCGTGGATTTCACCGGGTTTCACTTCGAGGTTAATTCCTTTCAGGATTTCGTTCCCTTCTACGGAAACATATAAGTCTTTAATTGTTAGCATAATATAGACCAGCCCCCTCCGACTCCCCCAAGGGGGAGTGAAAAAGAGCACTTTTTTAATTGTTATACTTAATTTTCTTCATTTTGAATTTTTTTTCTACTCCTCTCCGCCAGCTGGCGGAAGGTTTGGAGGGGCTTCTCTCTATCCAACACTTCCTTCGAGGCTGATTTGCAGTAACTTTTGCGCTTCAACTGCAAATTCCA